>JAGYOO010000048.1 GCA_018399295.1 Candidatus Omnitrophota bacterium
AGGGGTCGGTACTTACCAATAAGTATGCTGAGGGATATCCCGGAGCTCGCTGGTACGGCGGCTGTGAGTTCGTGGATGAGGCGGAGAGACTGGCGTTGGAGCGGGCGAAAAAGATATTCAAGGCTGATCATGTAAATGTTCAACCCCACTCGGGATCACAGGCCAATATGGCGGTGTTTTTGACCGCGTTAAAGCCTGGCGATAAGGTCCTGGCCATGGATTTGGCCTGCGGCGGGCATCTTACTCACGGGCATCCCCGGAATTTTTCCGGTCTGCTGTACAAGTTTATGTTCTATGGCGTTGACCGGCAGACGGAGAGATTGGATTACGATCAAATTCGTGAACTGGCACTGCGCCATCGGCCGCGTCTTATTCTGGCTGGAGCTTCAGCTTATCCCCGGGCCATTGATTTTGCCAGGTTCCGGAAGATTTGCGACGAAGTCGGAGCCTATCTGTTTGTGGATATGGCCCATATCGCCGGACTCGTGGCCGCGGGACTGCACCAGAGCCCGGTTCCGTTTGCTGAATTTGTTACCACGACTACCCATAAGACACTTCGGGGACCACGTGGCGGGATGATTCTCTGTCGGAAAGAATTCGCGAAGAAGATCGATCTGATGGTTTTCCCCGGGACCCAGGGCGGGCCGCTTATGCACACGATCTCGGCCAAGGCGGTATCCTTTCAGGAAGCGCTTCTTCCGGAGTTTAAAAGGTACCAGAAGCAGGTGATAAAGAACGCGGCCGGGCTGAGCCGGGCGTTACAAAAGCGAAATTTCCGGATTGTGTCCAATGGATGCGACAACCATCTTCTGCTTGTGGATGTTTCCGGCCGAGGGCTTACCGGAAAGCAGGCGCAGGAGATTTTAGGCAACATAAACATTACGGTTAATAAAAACCTTATTCCTTATGATGAAAAGTCTCCGATGGTGACCAGCGGTGTAAGGCTGGGAACACCTGCAATTACTACCCGCGGAATGCAAGTCCGGGAGATGGAAAAAATCGCCGCGGTAATGGACCGGGTTTTGCAGCCGGAACCGGTGTCGAGATGCCTGCTTAAACAGGCACGCGCCGATATCCGCGCGCTTACCTCCGGCTTTCCGTTATATAAAGGATAATCCATGAGCGTGAAATCAAATAAAAAGGGAAGGCCGAGCTGGGACCGGTATTTTATGGATATCTGCACTCTTGTCGCCAGCCGGTCGACCTGCCTGCGGCGTCAGGTGGGTGCTGTTATTGTTAAGGATAAGCGGATCCTGACTACCGGATACAACGGCGCTCCTTCCGGATTGAAGCATTGCGAAGAGAGTGGTTGTCTCCGGGAAGAGCTGAAGGTTCCTTCCGGAGAAAGACACGAACTTTGTCGCGCGCTTCACGCGGAGATGAATGCCCTCCTCCAAGCGGCGCATTATGGGATCAGCGTCAGTGGTGGGATTATGTATTGCACTGATCAGCCCTGCGTCATCTGTGCGAAGATGATCCTGAACGCCGGAATCAAGAAGGTTATTATAAAATCCAGTTATCCGGATGAATTGGCCCGGAAGTTTTTTCAGGAAGCGGGTGTCGAGGTAATCAATTACGAAGAAACCTCCGAATAGACCATTTTTTTTTGATTTTCCGACTGAAAATTTATCTTGACAGAACACTACATGTAGTGTTATAACATGAATGTGTCTACAATATACTGTGTTAACCTCGAATTTACGATCCACCTCAAATGAAATGCCCATTTTGCGCAAACAGGGAAGATAAAGTAGTCGATTCCCGTATCTCTACCGAAGGTGATGCCATCCGGCGCCGGCGTGAATGTCTTAAGTGTCAGCGCCGGTTTACTACTTATGAATATATCGAAAAGACGACCTTGATGGTAGTAAAGCGGGACGGCTGCCGGGAACCCTTTGACCGGAATAAGATTTTGTCGGGGATTCTGCGGGCCTGTGAAAAGCGGCCGGTGAGCATGGAGACGATCGAAGGAATAGTTGATTATATTGAAAGGGACCTGCAGAAGAAATACGACAAGGAGGTGAGCAGTACAGATATCGGAGAGCTGGTAATGCGGCGGTTGCAAAATCTGGATGATGTTGCTTATGTGCGGTTCGCTTCTGTTTACCGGCAGTTTAAGGACATCAATCAGTTTCTGGGGGAACTTAAAGACTTGTTGAACAAGAGGAGGGCTTAGGGATGTTGTCGGAAGCTTTAAATAATGCCACGGAAGGTGCGCAGTTGAAGTACATAGTTAAGAGGGATGGAAGAACAGTTCCGTTTGATAAGAGTAAAATAAGCGAGGCGATTTTTCGCGCGGCTCAGGCTGTGGGGGGAGAGGACCGGTTATTGGCTGACGAGTTGGCCAACGCGGTAGTGATTTTTATTTCCAAAAATTTTAAGAATCAGATTCCTGAGATTGAGCAGGTACAGGATGTTGTGGAAAAGGTACTGATCGAGACCGGCCACGCGAAAACGGCTAAGGCCTATATTCTGTACCGGGAAAAGAGGAGACAGATCCGTAACAACCTGAAGGTGCGAAAGAGGGTCGAAAAATCATCGAATTCCACCGATATGGCTCTTATGGTAACCCCGCTGGCAAAGGATGAGGTGCTGAGTTGGGATAAGGGCCGGATTGCCGGTGCGCTGCAAAAAGAGGCTAATCTGAGTGAAGATTTGGCGCTGGAGATTGCCTCCGGGGTGGAAAAAAGAGTGTTCAACTCCGGTCTTAATCAGATCTCTACCGCCTTGATCCGGGAACTCGTGGACAATGAATTGTTTGAGCGGGGTCTGGACAAGAAGCTTTCCCGCCAGAATATTATCGGGATGCCGAATTATGATCTGGAACAGCTTTTGTTTTCCAAGAGCTGCGAGAATTCCAATATCGCGGCGAATAATCCCGAGGCGGTCAATCTTTCCATTGCCGAGACCATCTTAAAACAGTTTATGCTGCAAAAGGTGTTCAGCGAACCGGTAGCGAACGCTCATCTGCGGGGAATGATTCACATCCATGACCTGGGATATCCGCGTGCTTACTGCAGTTCCCACTCTCTTGAATATATTAAAAAATACGGATTGGAGCTGGGGAATCTGTTTACCGCGAGCGGGCCGGCAAAATATGCCCGGACCCTGACCGGGCATCTCAATACCTTTCTCGCGTCGCTTCAGGCGTATTACGCCGGGGCGCTGGGGGTCGGGTATGTTAATATTTTTTATGCTCCTTATACTGAGAACATGAACGATAAAGAACTGAAGCAGGAAGCGCAGTATCTTATCTTCTCTGCTTCCCAGAATGCTTTTTCCCGGGGAAGTCAAAGCCTGTTTATTGACTTCAATATCCATACCGGTGTGCCGAACTATCTGCGCGATGTTCCGGCAATTGGTGCAAAGGGTGAATACACCGGCCGGACCTATGGAGATTATGAGGAAGCCTCTCGCCGGTTCTGTCGGGCGTTGCTGGAAGTCTGGCGGGACGGGGACCGGGATGGACGGGTCTTCGCTTTTCCAAAATGTGACCTGCACATAAGTAAAGAGACTTTTGAGAAACCGGAAGAGCTGGAATTGCTTAAATTTGCCTGCGAGATTGCCAGCGATAACGGTACTCCGTACTTTGTTTTCGACCGCGGAGATGAGGCGGTTCTTTCTCAGTGCTGCCGGCTGCGTCAGAAGATAAGCGACAAATACATGATTGAACATCCGGAGAGTATGAGGTTCTGCGGCTTTCAGAACGTGACTATCAATCTGCCCCAGGCCGCTTATCGCAGCGGAAAGGGTAATATCGAAAAAGTGTATCAGGAGATTGAGAAGGCGATGGATTTTGCTGTTGAGGCCCATCTGGAAAAGAAGAAATTTATCGCTCGGCTGTTAAGCGAGCCGGGAATGCCGATGTGGGAGATGGGAAAACCGGCCAAGGACGGCCGGCCTTATATCGACCTGGAAAATTCGACGTACATTATCGGGTTGATCGGACTCAATGAATGTATGCAGTTTCTTACCGGCCAGGAACTTCACGAGTCGGATGAAACGTTGAAGGCGGGTCTTAAGATAATCTCCTTCATGTACCAGAAAACCAAAGAGTACGAAAAGAAACACGGCCTGAAGATCTCTTTGGAGGAATCTCCGGCCGAGTCGGCCTGCCGCCGTCTGCCGAAAGTCGATATGCGCCAGTATCCTGAGGCTGCTGAGGTAGTGAAAGGGGACTTGGATAATGACCAGTATTACTACACCAACAGCATCCATTTCCGGGCTGACGCGGATGTGGACCTGGTCACGCGAATTCAGAAGCAAAGCAAGTTCCATACGATGATCGAGTCTGGAGCTATCCTGCACGCGTTTATCGGTGAGCAGACCCCGGCACCGGAATCGATATTGAACCTGGTGAAAAAGACTTTCTATGCCACCCAGGCAGCGCAACTTACCATATCTCCCGAATTCACCATCTGTAACAGCTGTGGAAAGAGCAGTCGGGGGCTTTTCGGTGAGTGCGTTTTCTGCGATTCTTCTGATGTGTATAACATTACCCGGATTGTCGGATACTTCAGCCGGGTGAACAACTGGAATCCTTCGAAGTTAAGTGAGTTGGACGATCGTCATCGCGGACAGTATAAAATTCAGGAGACTGTGCTGAAATGAAAATCAAGATATTCGGAAAAAGTGGTTGCGCCAAGTGTGAAACCACTAAGAACAAGATGAATCACTTTATTAAAAAGTGGGAGATCAAAGATAAGGTAGATTTGAGCTTTCATGACATGGATACCATAGACGGCATGGCTGAAGGAGCGTTTAACGATGTTCTGGAGATCCCGACTACGATTCTTGAGTTTCAGAATCAGATCGTGGCTCGCTGGGATGGCGAAGTGCCTCACTCGGAGCGTCTGAAAGATATCTTAAAAAAATAACCGGAAAAGGAGAGGGAAAGGCAGAGGTTGTCTGCCTTTCCCCCAATCAATACTATGAACTATCCGATTAAAGGATTCAATCCAAGCACTTTTATCGACTGGGATGGGAGTATCGCCAGTGTCATCTATCTGGCTGGCTGCAACTTTCGCTGTCCATACTGCCACTCGTCTAAGTTAACCGGTCCGGGAGATGCAATCGATGATGTTCCGCTGGATCGGATAATTGAGTTTCTTGAAGGGAAAAAAGGTTGGATAGACGGGGTGATAGTTGCCGGGGGTGAGCCGACTATGTATTCCCGTCTTCCTGAATTGTTGACCCGGCTGCGGCAGCTTCCGTTGAAGCTGAAGCTCGACACGAATGGTTCTTTCCCGGAGATGCTTTCAGAGCTTATTCAACGGGATCTGATTGATTACGTCGCCATGGATGTAAAAGCTCCTCTTGTTAATGATAAGTATCAGCGGATAAGCGGGAGTGACATTGATGTGGCGAGGATCTCCGCGAGTATTGACTTACTTTTATCTAAAGATCTGGATTACGAGTTCCGGACAACCGTAGTTCCCATGCTTGAAAGAAACGATATCCTGGCGATCAGCCAGAGGATCGCGGGAGCCCGGCGGTATATTCTCCAGCAGTTTGATCCCCGCGATACACTTGATCCGGATCTTGGATCACTAAAACCGTATCCGCCTGAGGAACTGAAGCTTTTGGCTTCGATGTGCGCTGAATTCGTGCAGCAGACCTCGGTCCGTGGGGCCTAAGTTCCCGAACTTTTTTGCGTCATTCCCGCGATTCTTCACGCATAGTCTTTCATTCCGGTTTTAGGGGGTGTATAATCAGTTTATTATGATAACAGATCTGCATGAGGCGTTATTTTACGATAGACTGGATCATAAAAAAGTACAATGCCGGCTTTGCCCGAAGAACTGTGTTATTGAACCGGGACAGGTCGGCTTTTGCGGAGTCCGGCAGAATGAGAGTGGCAAACTTTATACCCTTGTCTACGGAAAAACGACCGGAATCTCTCTTGATCCGATCGAGAAAAAGCCTCTTTACCAATATCACCCGGGCGAGCTGATCCTGTCTATGGGAACCCGGGGGTGCAACTTCCGGTGTATGTTCTGTCAGAACTGGCATATATCCCAGAATCCAGATGTCTATACTGAGGATGTAAGCGCTAAACAGGTCATCCGGGAAGTGGAGAGGTTAAAGACTTTCGGAATTGCCTACACGTATAATGAACCTTTTATCTGGTATGAATTCGTTTATGATTGCGCCCGTTTAGCCCGAAAAAAGGGGTTGAAAAACGTGCTTATAACCAATGGGTACGTAAACCAGGATCCCTTGCGGGAATTGCTGCCTTCCATCGGCGCGATGAATATCGATCTTAAGGGAATTGACGAGGAATTTTACCGCAAGATCTGCCAGGGCAGCCTGCAGCCGGTACTTGATACTATCGTGACTGCTAAAGAATCTTGTCACATCGAGATCACCAATCTTGTTATCCCCACCTTAAACGATACTAATGAACATTTTGTCCGGATAAGGGACTGGATCTTTGACAATACCGGCGCGGAAACTCCACTGCATTTTTCCCGCTATTTCCCGTGTTATGAACTGACTATACCGGCAACACCTAAGGAGACCCTGGAGAGGGCTCGGGATATTGCCGGGAAAAAACTTAAAAATGTCTATCTGGGAAACGTCGGATAGAGGACGGTTTAGTTGATATGATAGAAATCAGAAAGTTTACTGATTCAGCTTTTTGTCTTAATGATTGCCGGGCCTGTTGCCGGTTTAGTGACGAAAACTGGCTTCCCAATCTGCTTGAACAGGAGAAAAAACAATTGGGCGTGGATCGGGTCCGCACAATTCCGGCTGAAGAAGGCCAGGACGCTTGTTGCGAGTTTCTGGATCGGGAAAGCCAGCATTGCCGCATATACTCTGATCGTCCATTCGAATGCCGGCTTTATCCATTTCTTCTCGTCCGTAGCGGACAGACTCTGGCCCTTGCGGTGCATCTGGCTTGTCCGTACCTGCGCCGGGAGCTGGGAAACAAGGAGTTCTGGCAGTACGTGGCTTATCTGAGACAAGAGCTGAAGGTGCCGGAAACAGCCGGACTGCTTCAGCGGGAGGCCGGTATCTTCCACGTTTACCCGGAAATAGAGATCCAGTATATAGAACCGGATATCTTTAATCCGCATGTCTGAAATTCTAAAAGTTGATCATTATCCGGTCTTTAAGGACTATTTCAGACGGAAGGCCTGTCCGTTAAGCGCTTACAGTTTTGTAAACATCTGGTTGTGGCGCGTTTTTTTTAAAATTCAGTGGTGTCTTATTGACCAATGCCTCTGTGTTTTTTTCTCTGACTCGGTTGGAACATTCATGTATCTGCCTCCGCGGGGTAAATGGGGCCGGGAAACAGTGAAAAAATGTTTTTCGGTGATGGATTCAGCTAACACCAATCCTGCTTTTTCCCGGATTGAAAATGTCTCAAAGGCGGACGCGGATTGTTTGGCTGAATATGGTTTTCTCTGTCAGTCGGAGCCGGTGGAATATCTTTATCTGCGCCGGGAGCTTACAGAGCTGAGGGGGAATCAGTTTAAGTCAAAACGTTCCAGCTGTAATCAATTTTTGCGGCAGGGAGACGTGAGATGGCGGGATTATCAGGTCAGGGATAAAACTGACTGCCAAAATCTGTTGCGGCAGTGGTTTGCGGACCGGATTTCCCGGCAGACGGAAGAGTTCTCCCGGTACCTGCTGGAGGACCATCTGCGTGTTGTCGATTCGCTGCTTGAATCTCCCGACGTTCCCCAATTGCAGGGGAGAATTGTCGGACAGGGTGATAAGATCTGCGGTTTAACTTTTGGCTATCCTCTGGAGGACGGGCGGGTATTTTGTATATTAGCTGAGATCGGGAGCCCGGAAGTCGCTGGTGTAAGCCAGTTCATGTTTCGTCGCTTTTCAGAAGAACAGACGGAGTATGAGTTTATCAACGTGCAGGCGGATTGCGGACTGGAAAGCCTGCGCCGCGCAAAGCTTTCTTACCGGCCCCATCAGGAGCTTGAGGTATACAGTGTGAGGCGGTGCGGTCAGGCCCCTGATCCCTGATAGTGTTGTAATACCAAAACGATAATGTCCTCTTCTGTCAAAATAGAAATGTCCTGTTCTGGCAATGGTAAAATCCCCAGGGAAGAAGGATTTTATCGCAGGAAAGGATGTAGACCATATCCAACTTCGTAAGTTGGATTTTTTGTTTTACTTCTGATCATGAGTCTAAATATAGACTGTTGGTTTAATTTTTAAGAACTTCAGGTAAGCAGGGGGCTATGCCTGCCCCCCCCCCA
>JAGYOO010000049.1 GCA_018399295.1 Candidatus Omnitrophota bacterium
TGTTTTATCCGTTCAGCCCCGACTCCCGAACCATGCCTTGTAAATGGTGCGGACGGAGAGACTTGAACTCTCATCCCAAAGGGATACGGTCCTAAGCCGTACGCGTATGCCAATTCCGCCACGTCCGCGACTTAAAATTGTTACCGCTCCCCAAAGGAGAGACTGAACTTACGGATTTTTGGTGGGCCGTGAAGGAATCGAACCTTCAACCCTCTGATTAAGAGTCAGATGCTCTGCCGATTGAGCTAACGGCCCCAAATTTTTTAAATCAGCCCGCAGGCAATCATTAACAAAAAATTGTTTTTAAATTATAGCAGAAAGAACTGTTACGGTCAACGTCTTTATCTGGACTGATTTTCTACTCGTCCGGCCAGCACGGCCAGTCTATTCCCGAACCTCCGACATTCTTCCACAGCACGGTCATCCGGCAACCCCACGGCAACCGGCCCATAGTGACTTCCCTTGGGATCACCCTGTATCAGCATTCCGTGTACCAGGAACGCGTGCAGGATATCCAAAACTGTTGTTTCGTTTCCCCCGGCGATATTCGCCGACGAGGCAAAGGCGGCCCCAATTCTGCCGTCCAGCTTCCCGTGCAATTTAACGCTCTCATCCAAAAGCCGTTTGACTTCAAAAGACATTGTCCCATAATAGGTAGGCGAACCGAAAACCAGAATATCATAACCCGCCAGTTCTTCGGCTTTTATCTCCGTCATCTCTTTCCTGTCCACGGAGATTCCGTTTTCCGTTAAAGAAGCGGAAATCATCTCTGCCATCTTTGCCGTATTCCCGGTTCGGGAATAATACCCCACAAGAGCTTTTTTCATAATTCCTCCCAATACTACTGCAGACTCTTAAGCTCGTTTATCTCGTAATCGATCAGATGCGCCACCTGATCCATTTCATTAATCGCTTTTTCGATTATCTTCCGAAAATGCTCGGCCGTAGGATGACATTCTTCCACCTCCGTAAGCCGGGCAGCCATATCCTTCAGTTCCAGATACATTTTTTTTAGCTCTTCCGCCTCTTTAAGATTCTTGCGGCGGATAAACTTCAGCAGTAGTTTTCGGTCTTCCTCGTTTAAACCGGAAAAAGATATGCCGGCATGAAAGTTGCCGGAATCACCCACCCCTGCTTCTATCCGGGCAACCTCCGCCAGGCACTGCACCTGACGGTAAGTCTTCCGATTATCCTCCAACATAGGCAGATTCATCTTCAATTGAAGTTTAGTATTAGGAGCAATGTAACGATCCACCTGACAGAATATGCCGGAAAAACTTATATTGTTCGTCAATGTCAGGATCTGTTCACTTTCATTAAGACTTAATTCCAAAGGCAGTGCAAGCACAAACCGGGGGAATTTTCTTTTTTCAGAACCTTCAGCTTTGGTCATCAATCAGAAGCTCCTTATCCTTGTCCACCTGACATATCCCCAACAGTTTTTCTTCAAATCTGCTGACCTTCTTTTCGGTCTCATCGTACTTATTTTTCAGATTGACTATGTGCTTACCCAGCACTGTAAAATCGCCCTTGAATTTATCCATATCCGAACTCAATCGGGACAGGTTATCAATTATCTCCTGAACATGTTTTTCTACCTTCATCCCCTTCAGCCCCAGAACTATGGCCTGAAGATAGGCATAAAAAGAATTCGGGCTGACAGGAACCACGCGTCTTTCAAGAGCATAAGCGCAAAGACTGCTCTGCCCGCTGAAACTGTCTTTAATAATCATCTCGTAATACACATTTTCCGCGGGGATATACATCAAAGCAAAATCAAAGGTATTCTCATCGGGTACGATATATTTGGCCGCGATACAGTCAACGTGTTTTTTAACGTCATTAAGAAACTTTTTTCGCGCCTGGCCCCGCTCATCATCTCCGGTTCCTTCGGAGATCCGCCGAAAATTTTCCAACGGAAATTTTGAGTCTACGCTTACCATATTATTGCCCAGCCGGACAACGGCATCGACTACCTCGCCGCTTTTAAAGCGATGCTGAAGGTTGAAATTCGATGCGGGCAGCATCTGCCCCAACAGGTCTCCGAGAAACAGCTCGCCGATGACTCCCCTCAGTTTAGGGGCCCGCAGAATCTCCTGCAACTCGGCGATATCTTTCCCCACATCGAACACTCTCTGGGTAGCCTGAGTCAGAGTACCGAGATTATTCCGAACTTCCCCGACCATGCGCGCGGCCGCGTCCAGCCGGTCCCCGACCGTCTTTTGGGAAGAAAACATCTGATCGGTCAGATTCTGGAGATTCCGGTTGACGCTTGTATTAAGTTCGCCTAACTGCTGATTCAACAGCTGTGAATTAGCGAACAGCGATTCGCCAACCTGCTGCCGCAGCCCGTCGATCTGCTGCTGCATCAACCGCAACGCCGCTTCTTTCTCATTGGTCCGGTTCTTCCGAAGAAGCATAAATCCGGCGATCGCTACGACAACTAAGATAATCAGCGCGTAAATAACTTCCGGCATTTATATCAGGCCTTTTGTTCAGCCTCAGCCTTCTGTTTTTCCTCCTCCTGGCTCTTCTTAAATGTCTGCCAGCATTTTTTATTACAGAAGAACATCATGTTCCGATAATAGCGGATTTTATAAATCGGTTTCTTACAGGAGCCACAGCTCATCGGTATCTCTACTTTCGGCGGCTTCTTTTCTCCCACTGGCTGATCTTTTTCAGCTTTATCTTCACTAACCGTTTCTTCAGCTTTCTTCTGAGCTGGTTTTTCTTCCACTTTTTCTTCGACAGGTTGATCTTCCGGCTTTTCTTCCACAGAAGCTTCTTCCGCTTTTGCTTCAACCGGCGTTTCTTCCGGCTTTTCCTCTGCGGCCTTTTCTTCAACCGGTTTTTCTTCGGATTTTACTTCTGCCTGTTCTGCGGCCTTTTCTTCCTGTTTCTCTTCCTGCTGATCCTTCTTTTCTTCTTCAGTCATTGTTAGTTTCTCCTTTCTAAATCAATTCAGGCTCTTTATTAAATCAGTAAAAATTGCCGTAGTTTCAATAAGACTCTTTATGCTTACAAACTCATTATCCGCGTGGGCCCGGTCACCGCCTCCCACGCTGTATCCTATAGAAGGAATCCCCATACGGATAAAGTGTCTCAGATCCGTACCGCCGGTCATCAGGGCAGGCTTCAGCTTTTTCTTCAAAACATTTCGGACACATTCAGAAAACAACGGATAAAAAACTTCATCTTGAGAACTGACCACGGCTTCCTCCCGGGCCATTACCTTTACCCGGTACTTAATCCCCGGATTTCGTTTTCTGACCGCGGTTAAAACCTGTTCTATCTCACAAAGAGCCTTCGCGGTTGTCTCTTCCGGAATCAGTCTTCGGTCAATGCTGAAAGAACTTCTGCCCGGCACGATATTAACCTTATGCCCGCCGCTTACCACTCCTCCGCACACCAGACTCGGCCGCGCGTCCTCCAAAGAGCGGACGCCGAAACGGGTCTGTTTGCGATTGAGACGCCGGGCCAATCCAAACACCGCCGCGGCTGCCATATTCATCCCTTCAAAAGCATTTCTCCCCCGAGAGGGTTGGGACCCGTGCGCCGACTTTCCCTGAAAATCAACTTCCAGCCAAAGCATCCCCTTATTACCGACGGCGGCAAACTCTCCGGAATATCCCTCTCCCAGCGCGTAATCCGCCTGCACCAGCTTCTTCTTAACGAGATACTCTAATCCCGCGGCTCCCCCGGTCTCTTCATCCGGAGTAAAGGATAGTTCCAGATTAACACCGGGCATAATATCCTGCTGACGCAGGAGCCGCACGGCAGTCAGCACGGCGGCAATATTCGCCTTCATATCTTCACTGCCCCGGCCGTAAAGCCGACCGTTCTTTATTACCGGGATAAAGGGATCAGTATGCCAGTTTTCCGTGGCCGGTACAACATCATAATGAGAATTTATGTGGAGAGTCTTCCGGTGTCTTCCGGTATTCCATCGGGCCACCAGATTTATTCTCGCAGAACCTTCCGCCGGTCTGGCCGCGATATACCTGGTCGTCTTCAACCCGATATCACGGCACTCAGCCTCGATAAAATCCACCATGCGTTCGTAATTGATTCCCGGGGGGTTTACAGTGGGAATCTCGATCAAGCGGCTGGCAAGACTGATAAGTTCCCGCTGCTGCTTTTTAACAAGGCGAATGGAATTGTCCATCTAATTATAATTTTACGGATAATGAATATTGACCCCCGTGAAGTTTCCTTCACAGGGGCCAATCTATAACAATTACCTCCGCGAACTACTTCTTCTTCCGCCGAGCCATCTTGCTGCGGGAAACATCTCCATTCTTATCGATAAAGTAGAGATATCCATCTTCCCGTGTAACTCCCAGCTTAGCGACCTTTTCAGGCTTACCGCCTTTTTTGCCTCCCCGTGCCATTTTCGCTCTGGAGACGTCGCCCTGCTTATCCAGATAGTAGAGGTATCCCTTCTCTCTCACAACTCCGGCTTTTTCCACGCGTTCTGCCATTCTTTCACCTCCCTCCCGGCTATTCTCTTTTCAGGACCGCTCCATCCTGAAAATCAGGAAACGCTTTACAGAGCGGTCAAAAATCTGCTCATCTTCTTTACTGAAAAAACAAGCGGGTAACTGATTCATTGAACGGTGATAATGAATGCACTAGCAACATTTACCCTGACGCGAACAAGCCCATAGGTACAATTACAGATCTCGATATTCTTCTTCAGATTCAGACATCCAATTTTTGCTGTCATCAAGTGCCGATTCTGACCGCAGACAATATCCTTTCCAGCATCGCCTCCGCCGACAGAATTGCCAACTGGCTTGTTTTCGGATTTTGCTTAGAAGGAACATTTTCCGTTTGACTTACTATTTTACCAAAATCTCCGTCGATTTCAATAGAATGTGTATTTCTGGCTAATCCCGGGCAGGCAATGATCCGGACCATCGTCCGTGCCGCCCCGATTCCGGCCAGGCTTAAAACCGCTGCCACATTAATATTTTTAGGAAAGGCCTTCACTGCCTGTGCGGCAGTTCCCGAAAAAACAATCAGTTCCTGTTTGAGTCCGGTCAGATCCAATCCCTTCTTCTTCAGATAAGGCGCGCCAGCCAGACCGGCCGGCGGTTTACGCGTAGTCAGGCTCACCTTTTTGATCCGGCCGCGGGCAGCGGCATTGATCGCGTCCAATCCGGCAATCGCCCCGCTTGGGACATATACCCTGACCTTTTTTCGTTTCGCTTGAGACAAGAGCCCGGGCCTGGATAAGAGCCCTCCCACACTCATTATCATAACCTCTTTCCCGGCCCGAATCGCGGCCTCAGCCGTCTCTACAGCCGCTTCCTGGCCGGCCGCTTCAATGATAAGATCCGATTTTTCGATCAGGTGAGAAAGTGAATACAGCTTAATCTTTCTGTTCAGTTTTTTTCCCAGTCCACTGACTTTTTCCTTCAAAGGCTCACAGAAACCGGTTAAACGGGCCCGGCCGGAGAACCGTTTCAAAACTGCCTCTCCTAAGTAGGAACCAATAGTACCGCAACCGACTATTCCGACCCGGATCATTACTTGTTTACCTTCTTCACGGACATCATACGATCCAGTGATTTTCTGGCCTTCTTCCTGATCCTGTCGTTGACCTTTACTTCATGGACCATATTTTCCAGACTATGCGCTATCCATCCCAGCGTGGTCAATTTCATATCCGCGCAGACGAAATGTTCACTGGGCGAGAAAAATTTCTTATTCGGATTCTCCCGCCTCAGGCGAAAGATCATCCCCTTTTCAGTCCCCACGATAAACTCATGAGCCGGAGATTTACGAACGAACTCAAGCATCCCGCTGGTGGAACCAATGTAATCCGTAAGAGCCAGCAGCCGCGGCGGACATTCCGGATGTGCCATCAGCAAAGCCTCAGGATGTTCTTTTTTAGCCTGGATTATCTCTTCGTCGGATATTCTCATATGGGTCGGACAATAACCTTCTCCGGCAAATATCTTCTTATGCGGAAGCTGGGTCTGAATATAATCGGCCAGGTTCCGGTCGGGGACAAATATAATCTCCTTTTCCGACAGCGAACGGACAACCTCCACGGCGTTGCTAGAGGTGCAACAGATATCGCTTTCCGCTTTCACCTGAGCGGATGAATTCACATAACAGACCACCGGTGCCCCGGGATACCGCGACTTCAAATCGCGGAGTTTTTTCACGTTGATCATATCAGCCATCGGACACCCGGCCTCTTTGACTGGCAGAAGAATAGTTTTCTCGGGATTCAGAATCGAAGCAGTCTCCGCCATGAAATGCACTCCGCAAAACACGACGATCTTGGCATCGATCTCGGTAACCGCTCGACTCAGCTCCAGAGAATCGCCGAGAAAATCAGCTATCTCCTGAACCTCCGGACGCTCATAGTTATGCGCAAGAATCACGGCCTGCTTTTCCTGCTTAAGCTGTTTTATTTTACGGCGAAGTTCCCGCTGATAATCCTTATCTTCAATCCTAGACATTTTTCCGACCACGGTTATTTCCTTTAATTCGGTTCTTATCGTTAACAAACACCATCTTCGGCTCATAGGCCGCCGCCTCGCTTGACTCTAACAGACAATAGGAGATTATTATCACCTTATCCCCGGGCTCGGCCAAACGGGCCGCCGCGCCGTTCATGCAGACAATCCCCGTACCCGGTTCCCCTTCCACAACATACGTCTCCAACCGCGTGCCGTTATTCAGATTGACAACCTGCACCCGTTCATTCGGAAAGATATCCGCGGCCTCGATCAACTTTCGATCGATAGTTATGCTACCCATGTAATTCAAATTAGCATCTGTAATCGTTGCCCGATGAATCTTAGACTTGCAAATTATCCGCTGCATGACCATGTCAGTTTCCCTTAACGATTAAATTGTCAATTAATCTAGTTTTACCGATAAAAACCGCCAGCGCTACCAGAACATCTCCAACTACTTTCGTTTTCGGTTCAAGCGTCAGTGGATCCGAAATTTGAATGTAGTCTATTTTAGCAGACTTACGCGTTGTAATCAATTGTCCCATAACCTTTTTAATCTTTTCCGAATTCCGTGTCCCTTCCCGGATCAGACGCCGGGCCAGTCTCAGAGACTCGATAAGCACCCGAGCCTGTCGACGTTCCTCCTCATTCAGATACGCGTTACGGGAACTCATTGCCAGGCCGTCCGCTTCCCGGATCGTTGGCAGCAATCGGATCTTCAACGGAAAATTAAGATCATTGACCATCCGGGAAATCACCCGAGCCTGCTGATAATCTTTATTCCCAAAATAGGCGCGGTCCGGACCCACGATATTAAACAGCTTTCCGACTACCGTAGTCACCCCGCGAAAATGCCCAGGCCGGCGGACCCCGCATAAATAATCCGGCAGCTTTTCCACCTCAATAAAACTCAGCATTCTTTCCGGATACATCTGCTTGTCCGATGGGGCAAACACCACATCAGCCCCCGCGGCCGCTGCCAGCTTCAGATCCCGCTTTAAATCGCGCGGATAGCGCTGCAAATCCTCCCCCGGACCGAACTGGAGAGGATTCACGTAGATACTTACCACAGTCACATCACATTCACTGGCAGAACTTCGGATAAGTGAGAGATGGCCATCGTGCAAATACCCCATAGTCGGCACAAATCCGATCTTCTTCCCAGTTTGCCGCAATTCGTCACCGATCCGGCGCATCTGCCGGGGCGATTTCACCAGTTTCATGTTCAACATATTCCTTTACTTCCGGCTTCATCATCCGGCAGAAAACCCAATACAGAGGCAGCCCCAGGCCCCAGAGAAGCGATAGGGCGACAAAGCCGGCACGGAATACTCCGGGGTCAATCCTGAACCTGCGACCTAATCCGGCGCACACTCCCGCCAGCCGGCGGTCTTCACGCGCGCGTAACATTCTGTCCATCAAACTTTCCCTGTTTCAGCCGGGATACGGTTTTTTTCAGAACCGGGTGAATCAGCCCTGGTGCCAGCTCAGACAACGGTTCCAGGACAAACAAGCGTTCATGCATCCGGGGATGCGGCACGCTCAATCCCGGTCTATTCACTGCCTTATTCCCATACAACAGAATATCAATATCGATCAGCCGCGGACCCCAGCGTTCACCATCCGGCTTTCGGCCCATCCGGGTCTCAAGCGCCTTTAT
>JAGYOO010000005.1 GCA_018399295.1 Candidatus Omnitrophota bacterium
CATCTCTCCCGGATCAAGCTCCCGGTTTAAATAAGAGGAAATAAGAGTAAGATGCGCACCGCGGGAAAATAAAAAACCCACCTTTTCCAAATCTTTCCGGGTAGTTACGCGAAAAGTCAGTGATCCGGTATCCTCATAGATCGCGAGCGCGAAGAGAGTCGCCTCCAGCGGACTAATCGGCAGGTTTTTCTTCTGAATATAGTCAAGCAGCAGAGAAACCGTCGCTCCCACGGATTCGCAGACTGTCTTATCAGCTTTCAAGTCTCCGGGTTTTTCCGGATGATGGTCAAAGATATGAACCTTCAGGTCAGGACGTTTTAAGATTTTTTCCGCCTTACCGATACGGGACGGAATGCGGGTATCGACAACGACCATTGTCTTTACCTGATCAAAGTCGATCTCCGATTCCGAGAACAACCTTTTTTCTCCTTCGAGCAACTGGACAAACTCCTGCACGCCTTTCTGAAGGACCGAAGGCAGAACCATGAAGAACCCGGGATAAAGCTTCCCCGCGGCCACCAGACTGGCCAGGGCATCGAAATCCGCGTTATTATGTGTCACTATTATATTCATGGCAAACGGGAAATGGTAAACAGGGCAGGTTAAATATTATGGCGCCCCCTGGGAGAATCGAACTCTCATCCCAGGCTCCGGAGGCCTGTGCTTTATCCGTTAAGCTAAGGGGGCATCAAACGCGCTAGATTGAATTGCTAAGAGTAATATTAAACTCTAAAAAAAGCCCGGTGTCAAGGGCGGGGATGGAATTTTCTGTGAACAGATTTAAGCCGGTCCTGATCAAGATGAGTGTATATCTGGGTGGTGGATATGTTGCTATGGCCGAGAAGCTCCTGAACTATTCTCAAATCCGCGCCTCTTTCGAGAAGATGCGTGGCAAAAGAATGGCGTAATGTATGCGGTGAAACACTCTTAGTAATACCCGCCTCACGGCAGTAGGCCCGGATAAGTTTCCAGATCATCTGACGGCTTAATCTCGTCCCGCCCCGTCCGAGAAACAGATACACACTTTCCCGGCCTTTAAGCAGTCCCGGCCTGGCCTCGCGAAGATATCTTTCCAGCACTTCCCCGGCAGTGCGGCCCATGGGGATTATCCTTTCCTTACCACCCTTACCCATACACCGGATAACTCCAAGCTGAAAATCTATATCCACGAGCCGAAGATTAACCAGCTCTGAGACGCGCAGACCGCAGGCGTACATCAATTCGAAACAGGCCAGGTCACGGACCTTTGCTTGGCCATTCGCGTTGATCGTCCGCAGCAGACGATCCACCTCCTCCACGGACAGAACACCCGGGAGATACCGGCCCAGACGCGGTGAATCCAGAAGTTCAGTCGGATCCTGATTCAGATGTTTTTGACTCACAAGATAACGGTAAAAGACCTTGATGGCAACAATGTTGCGCGCCACTGAGCTTGCCTTCAGGCTCTGTTCCTTCAGCATGTAGATAAATTCCACGAGATCTTCATGCACCATCGCACGCGCGTCGGGCTTGCGTTTTTCACGCAAAAATCCGAGAAATTTTGACAGGTCTTTCCGGTAGGCGGATATGGTATTCGGAGAAAGGCTCCGTTCCAGGGTAAGATAATCGAGAAACTCTTCAGCCAGACTCTCCATTAATTCAACCTTAAGGCGAGGAGTTACGGCCCAGATGCTCCAGAACCAGCTTCATGTCCTGCCAGACCAGTTTTTTGTCCTCCGGATTACGCAGCAGGTACGCCGGATGAAAAGTAGGCATCACGGGAACCCCTTCGAATTCCTTAAACCGGCCACGCAGACGCGATATCGGCTCGGTTGATCCTAACAGTGACTGGGAAGCGAATTTTCCCAGAGTACAGATCACCTTGGGTTTTATGATCTGCAGAAGACGGATCAGATAAGGCCGACAGCTGGCAACTTCTTCAGGCTCGGGATTCCGGTTTTGCGGCGGACGGCAGCGAAGAATATTAGTTATATATACTTCAGAACGGGAAAGTCCCATGGCCTCAATTATCCGAGTCAGCAGGGCGCCGGCCTTGCCTACGAAAGGTTTGCCGCAAAGATCCTCCTCCCGCCCCGGGGCCTCGCCCACGAACACTAATTCGGCCCGCAGACTGCCCTCACCAAAAACCGGATGGGTCCGATGCACGGCCAAACCGCACTTTTGGCACTCCCGCACTTCTTTCATAAGACACTCGACGTTTTCCCGCCGGTTCGGAGATCGGGCTAACGGCAGGCCGAAATCTCCGCCAAACCAGGAATCAAGTTCCGAGCTCACGCGCAGGGATCCGAGCACCGAAGAAAACAGGGTCAGGAATTCAGGGTCTTTATCCATTTAGCGATATTTGTGGCTGATTCAGGATGAGCCAGCTGGCGGGCCGCCTGCTTCATCCGAAACAAGTCACCACTTCCTTCCTGGAGCAACTTCCGGATTTTCACCGGAACTTCATTAACATTTTCTATCCGCAGGCCCGCACCGTTTTTCTCCAGAAAATCGATGTTCTCTTTCTCCTGTCCGGGAATCGGACTGATCACGAATAACGGCAGCCCCGCGGCCAGGGATTCCGATACGGTAAGCCCGCCGGATTTAGAGACAATCAAATCAGCACCAGCCATAAAATCGCTCATCTTGTCGACATAACCGTATAATCTGATATTTGAACCATAGCCCCGCTTCTGGAGCAAAGCGTACAGTTCTTTATTTTTCCCGCAGACTACCAGCACCTGCAGCGACAGGTCAATCTTATCCAGCTTATCCGCAACTTCAGTAATCGGTCCGACAGCAAAGCCGCCGCTGGTGATCAGCACCGTAAACTTGTCCGGAGACAGATTCAGACGCTTCCGGATCTCCGCCTGCCCGGGCAAGTGTCCAAAATCAGGAGAGACAGGAATACCAAAGACCTTGATTTTTTCCGGCGTTACACCAAGACGCAAAAGCTCCTGTTGAGTATAATCGCTGGCGCCGAGGTAATAATCAGTACCCTCATTAACCCAAAACCGGTGCACCCCAAAGTCAGTAACCACGCACACTGACCGCCCCTGATACCGGCCTTCCCGGCGCAACCGCGCCCCGATTTCAGCGGAGAAAAAATGGGCGTTAAGCAACACATCCGGTTTGGTCCTCAAGATATATTCCTCCAGCCGCCTTCCATTCCATCGGTTCATAATAATCCGTAACGGCCGGACAAAAAACGCCAAACGACGGCTGTTCATCATCTTGAAAAAGACCCCCCAGAGAAAAGGAAACTTTCGGACCAGAAGAATATAAACTGCCGGGTAGGCACGGCGAAAAACCCGGCCGGTATAATCCAAAACATCGATCTTTTCCACTTCAGTTTCCCCGAGCAGTTTCAGCCCGGAGTAAAGGGCTTCCGCGGCCATCCGGTGCCCCGCGCCTGCCGAGGCATAGGTAATCAGGATTTTCATTTCGCCCCCTTCTCTTCTCTTTCGTTCAGAGAATTTCCGCGTTTTATCCCACTCCGGATAAGGACCCCACCGGAAATAATTATCTTAAATGCCTCTTCGATAGACATCTCCAGCAAGGTAACACTTCTTTTCGGAACAATCACGAAAAATCCAGTGACCGGATTCGGCGCTGAGGAGATATAGACACTTACCGCGGTTTCACTGTTTCCATCCGGCGCGGTCAGGGGAAATTCGTTCGTAATGAAACCCATCGTAAATACTCCGGCCCGCGGATATTCAAAGATAACCACCTGTTTAAAGGCGATCTTTTCTTCTGAAAACAGGAACCTTACCAGTTGTTTTAAGGATGGGTATATTTGAGAGACAAGCGGCACGCGGATAAAAAACCGTTCCACCACCGGAACGATCCGGTTAAGCAGCACGTTCGTAGTCAGCATTCCGGCCAGAAAGATCAGTCCGATAATCGCCAGCAGCCCGATTCCGAAAAAGGATATCCCAAAGGTCTCCCGGAGCCAGGTATTGATAAACTTACCAAACAGGTTATCGAAAAACCGGATAGTGAGGAACAAAATATTAATGGTCAAAAATACCGGCAAAAGGACAATAAGTCCGGCAAAGAAATAACGGCGGAGTTTTTTTTTCAGCATCATTCGGCGATCAATCCGCTGAATCCGAGAAAGGCAAGGGACATCAGCCCGGCAATTATAAACGCGATCGGAGCGCCTCGCATCGCCAAAGGCAATTTCGCGGTTTCCAATCTCACCCGGATACTGGTCATAACGATCAGAGCCAGGGCAAAGCCTAACCCGGCGCTGAATCCCTGCACCACGCTTTCTACGAAGTTCAAACTGTTCTGTACGTTAAGCAGGGCCACGAACAACACAACACAGTTACAGGTTATCAGAGGCAGATATATCCCCAGGGCCTGATAAAGCACTGGATTGAACTTACGCAGAAAGATCTCCACCAACTGCACGAACACCGCAATTATCAGGATAAACGTAATTATATTCAGGTATTCCAGACCAAACGGGACCAGGACAAACCGATAGAGCGGCCAGGTAAGCATTGACGACATAGTCACCACAAAGGTCATTGAGACACCCATTCCCACGGCAACATCCAGCTTCCGCGAGATCCCGATAAACGGACAAAGTCCAAGAAAACGGGTGAGCACAAAATTATTCACGAAGATCGCGGCGATAATAATCGCCGCCAGCCGGCCAAAATCAATCTCCACGCTGTTCTTCCCTCCGATAATAGAAATAACGGTTTAACCCGGCCATGATAAGTCCGATAGTTAAAAACGCGCCCGGCGGCAGAATCATCCCGATCGCCGGATTAAACCCCTCGGCCATTACCATCTTGCCGAAGAAACTGCCACTGCCCAATATCTCTCGAATCGAGCCGATGGTCACAGTAGCCAGAGTGAATCCCAGCCCCATTCCCAGCGCATCGACCGCGGAGATCCCGACCGAATTTTTCGAGGCAAAGGCCTCAGCCCGGCCCAGGATGATACAATTCACCACCATGATGTCAACAAACAAACCCAGCCGCGCGTACAGCATCGGAACATAGGCCTGTAGAAGCAATTTAGCAATTGTAACAAAGGTGGCAATAATCAGAATATAACAGGGGATCCGGACCTGAGGTGGCACATAATTTTTAATCAGGGAAACCATAATATTAGAACCCAGAAGAACAAACATCGCTGCCAGACCGATTCCAAGCCCGTTTATGGCTGTCACGGTTACCGCCAGTGTCGGACAAAGTCCCAGCATCAGGCGAAAGGTGGGGTTTTCCCAACAGATCCCGTTCAAAAAACAATTTTTCGCGCAGCCGAGGGTATCCTTACTCATTTTTTCGGTATAAAGCCAGAAATCCGGTTATCAGCGCGGCCAGAAGCACAACCACCGCGGCATTTTTTTTCTTGGGGGAAACGAAATGTTCGATTTTTCTGCCTGCCTTTATTCTCTCCAGATCCTTAGCATGCAGGTCCATGCTGCCGGTGTGCGTGTCACAGGCGCGGTTAAAGACCGCATTCACCCTTACGATATCTCCCCGGCAGGTGTAACTACCGGTAAATTCGATCAGCCCGGCATCCTGCGGCCGGATCAAGACACCGATCGCTTCAGTCCCGTCATGCACATTTATCCAGCACCCTTCCGACCTTTGAATGACCTCTCCAATAACCTCTCCCTCGAACACGACCTCCTGTCCATCAAGCGTTTTGGAATTCGCGTACAACTCCCGGACAGAAACCGTCGGCGCAGCCTTTACCGCGGAACTGAGGAACAGGATAATCAACAGTGCTGGAAAGAAACTTTTAATATAATTTATCATTTCCCTTTTATAAAAGCAACCAAAAACCCGAACAGAATGAATACCGCGATAAACTCCAGACGACCGGTCCACATCTGAATAATATAAATCAATTTCAGCAGGCCCGGCATCTCCGGAGAAGTTATCCCCACGGAAAGACCGACATTAGCCGCCGCGGACGTAGATTCGAAAAAAGCAAGTTCCAAAGGATAACCCAGCCCTGCTCCGGCCAGGGCTCCGACGATATACATCAGGATATAGCAGAAAGTTATGATCAGAGAAACACGGATCATCCTCTCATTAAGCACCAAGTCCTTGATGTGGTGGATCTTCTTCACCAGGATCGTAGATCCAGGCAAAAGCATTCGGTTTATATCCTGGGAAAGCGCCTTGGCGATAATGCTGACTCGCAGCATCTTTACCCCTCCAGTGGTTGAACACAATCCTCCTCCCAGCCCCATGGCGATAATTAAAATCCCCAGGGGAAAATCACCCCAAACTGGAAATTGAAGAGAGGAGATCGTCTGAAAACCGGTGCCGGTATGCGCCGATATGATCTGAAAGAAACCGGCATACATCAGACCATTGGCCGAAGAATATACTCCCCCGGCGGTCAGGGAAATCGCCATGAAAAAAAACAGAAAAAAGACGCTGGACAGAAAAGTTCGGATCTCCGTGTTTCGGAATAATTCCCCACGGTTATTGTGCCACAGTTCGTAATGGAGCTTGAAATTAAGCGCGCCCAGAACCATCAGAAACACCAGCGCCATAGAATAAGGAAGGCTGTGATAATACAGAATGCTCTGGGAATGCGGCGCGAAACCGCCGGTATCAAACGCGGCCATAAACAGAGTAACGGCATCGAACAGGCTCTGCCCCGGGGAAAGCCCGATTATGATTCCGACCGCGAACAGCATTAGACTGCCCAGGAGAAAAAAAGACAGGCTGACTCTCCAGATAAACCGGGCGGTGTTGATCACATTCGGCAGCACCCTCTCATCCCTGGCCTCCCCCACATAGAGCCGAAAAACTCCGCTGGCTCCACTGAAGAAGAAACTTATCGCGAATACGACAATCCCCTGACCGCCTAAAAACTGGGTAAGGTGACGCCAGAGATTATGTCCGTATGATAAGTGGTCCAGATCTTGGGTCAGACTGAGGCCAGTTGTGGTAAATCCGCTTATGGCCTCGAAAAAAGCATCCAGAAAACAGGCAAAATGGCCACTCAGATACAAGGGGATGGCACCGAGAAACGCGGCAATGAGCCAGCTGACGGCAACAGTCACCATACCCTGCATCCAGTTGAGGTCCTCTTCGGTCCGGTAGAGAAATAACAGGGTATAACCGATGATCAGGCTGACGGAAAATCCGATCACAAAGTCATACACGACGCTGAACTCGGACAAAAACAGCGCCAGAGTCAGCGGGATCAGCATGGCGATTCCCACGACAATACAGATCTTACCGAGATAATAAGCGACTATTCGCAGGTCATGCAACCGGGACTTTAACAACAGCATCGCCAACTCCGGGTTACTTATTTTGCAAAAAAAGAAACAACCAGACTGATAACCGCTCCGATAACGATAATCAGCCCCGCCAGAAAAAGCTCCCAGAGGATGCCGAGAAGATTGTGCTTAAAACCGGGAAGCCGTTCCCGCGGAATCCGCATCATGCCTTGATCTTCCCCAACAGCGCTTCCAGAAGCTGCTGTTCCTTCTCCACGAGGGTAAGCGCGATCACGTCGTCTCGCTGCTGAAAGATCGTATCACCCCGCGGGACGATTACCGTTTCCCCCCGGATAATCGATACCAGGACCGAATCCGGCGGCAGGATGACGTCCTTAACTGAACGGTCTACTACCGGCGAGGAACTATCCAGATCCACCCGAACGATGGCCAGCTTGCCCCGTCGGAATGTCATCAGATTTACGAGGTCGGCGAAAGATACCTCCTCTTCGATTATCTTGGCGATTATCTCCGTGGAATCAATCGGGATATCCACCCCGAGTTCACTGAGGGTATGTTCGTTATCCGGATCATTGACCCGGGCTACGGTGCGTGAAACATTAAACAACTGCTTTGCCGTTTGACAAATGACAGAGTTGTTTTCATCCTCGCCGGTAAGAGCAACCACGACATCAGCGTGCCGGATATTGGCCTCTTCCAGAAACCGGAGCTCAGTTCCATCCCCGTTTATTACCAGGATATCCAGATCCCGGGAGATGCGATAACATATCCTCTCATCCTTTTCCACCAGGCTGACGGTGTGCTTGTGCGTTTTCAGCCGTTTTGCCAGATAATAACCGACTTTGCCACCGCCGACGATCAGGATTCTCATAATAGTCCCTTGCTAAGCAGTTTTTTCCTTACCCGTTCCCGGTCTTCCCGGTAAACAAGACCGAACAGGATATCGCCTTCCTGCAGATTAAAATCAGACGGGGTCAGCAGAGAAGCCCCCTCGCGGACCACTGTTATTGGAAGAAATTCCCCTTCCAGGGTCAGCTCGGATACCGGTTTCCCGGCCAACCGCTCTCCCACCAGGATCTGCAGAACGTTTATCTTCTGTGACTCAATGATATGTCCGGAAAAAGGAAAACCCATAATCTTATCCCGGATCATAGAGGCGATAAGCACCGTACCGCTGACCACATCGATGCCCAAGGAACCGAACACCTCCGCCCGCTGGGGATCATATATCCGGGCATACACCCGCTCAATCTTGAATATCTTCCGTGCGACCTGAGCCGCGACAATATTCGTATTGTCTCCGTCGGTCAACGCGCAGAAGATATCCGCCTTTTCTATGCCTGCTGTTTTGAGCAGTTCCAGATTATAGGCATTACCCTGGAGAGTAAGCCCGTTAAACGTATCTCCGAGCCGGCGAAACGAGGCCTGGTTCCGATCAATAATCACTACGTCATTGCCTTCCCGGGAAAGAAGTTTGGCTAATTCACTTCCCACCCGTCCGCAGCCGGCGATTATGCAATACATGTCTTCTCCTGATCAGCGTTTTTCCCAGGAATAAACCAGCGGACTGGCAATAAAAATACTTGAATACACTCCGCTGACAAGACCGACCATCAGCACGAAAGCAAAATTCTGCAGAACCTCGCCTCCGAACAGCATCAGACAGGCTACGATGGAAATCGTAGTCACCGAGGTCCAGACTGTCCGGGCCAAGGTCTGATTTATGCTGAGATTGATAATATCCTTAAACGAAGTCTTACGCATCAGACGGTTATTTTCCCGGATCCGGTCATAAGTTACGATCGTATCATTAATGGAGTAACCGGCAATTGCCATCAAGGCGGTTACGACCAGCAGGTCTATCGGCCGTCCGGTCAACGCGCACAGAGCAACTGCCACCAGAACGTCATGAAGCAAAGAGACGATTCCGGCCGCTCCATAAACAAAGTCACGAAACCGAAACCAGACATAAACACAGATTGCCAGCAAGGCCAGCGCCATGGCTGTAGTAGCGTTCTGTTTAAGCAATCTCCCCACCACCGGCCCCACGCTTTCCACTCTCAGAATCTCGGCGTTATTATTCGGGAACCGCTCTCTGAACTCCGCCTGAATCTGTTCAGTATAGTTCTGTTCCGTACGGATCAAAACCTCCTGGGGCTGGTCGCGGTCCTGTTGAATCATCGCGCTACCCAGACCGATATCATTCAATGCCGCCCGGATCTCTCCGACAGCCACCGGTTCCTCGAACCGAAACTCCTGCATGGCCCCACCGGTAAAATCGATCCCATAGTTCCCCTCTCCCCGGCTGGAAAAAGTCACAAGCCCGGTGATGATCAGGGTCAGGGACAGGACGTAGGCGATCCAGCGTTTACTGATAAAATCGATCTTCATCGCCGGAATCAGCTGCATCATCTTCAGCGGCGGATTCTTCGACCTGAGTGTCAGCAGGTCCATGAACATCCGGGTCACGATCACCGCGGTAAAGAGACTGGCCAGAAGACCGATGATCAGGGTCAGTCCAAACCCGCGGATCGGGCCGGACCCCAGCCAGACCAGTAACGCCGCGGCAATGATCGTAGTGACATTAGAATCAATAATCGCCGGAAAGGCGCGGCTGTATCCATTTGTTATCGAGGCCCGCACGGATTTACCGAGATTAAGTTCTTCACGGATCCGTTCATTGATCAGGATATTGGCGTCAACCGCCATCCCGATCGTAAGACCAATACCCGCAATTCCCGGCAGGGTCAGCGTTGCCTTTAGAATCACCAGGGCCGTCAGGATCAGCAGGACATTCAGGATCAGCGCGAAACTGGCCAGGATACCGCCAATAAAATAGTATATGATCATAAAGACCATTACCGCTATTCCGCCGGCAACAGTCGCCTGAACCCCGCGGCGGACCGAATCAGCGCCTAAAAGCGGCCCCACTGTTCTCTCTTCCTCAATAACCAGAGGCGCGGGAAGGGCCCCGGTCCGCAAAACTGTAGCCAGATCACGGGCCTGATCCGCGCTGAAACTTCCGGATATCTGGGCCTCACCGCCGGAAATCCGCTCTTGGATCACAGGGGCCGAGAAAACCTCATCATCGAGCATTATCGCCAGACGTTGACCGACATTAGCGCCGGTTATATTGGAAAAGGTCACCGCGCCCTCCCGGGTAAACTCCAGCTTTACGTCAGGCCGTCCGTATTGATCCCGGCCCATAAACGCGTTCGCCAGACTGTCTCCGGTCATTACCGCCTGTTTTTCCACCAACAGAGGATTGTTCTCCAGATCGTACTTCAGCTCATAACCCGCGGGAATATCCCCATCCAGGGCCCGGTTCAGCTTCTCCTGATCATCAGACACCAGGTGAAACTCAAGCTGCGCCGTCCGGCCGATAAGCTCCAGAGCGCGCGTCCGATCCGTCACCCCCGGCAGCTGAACAATGATCCGGTCCTCTCCCTGCCGGGCAATCGAAGGCTCTTTCACTCCGAACTGGTCGATCCTGCGCCGGATCACTTCGATCGTCCGCTCAACCAGATCGGCCTGAAGTTCCGGAGATACCTCTTCGCGGATTGATGACGTATCTACCCGCATGGTCAGAAATATCCCGCCTTGGAGGTCCAGCCCGAGATTGATCTTTTGGGCCAGCGGCGTAATCACCCAGACGCAGAACAGGATGAGTCCGGTGACCAGAAGCAGTTTTACTTTGAGGTTCCTCGGCATTTTTTCCTCCCGCTATTTTTCCGAACGCGATTTAATCACAGTCACAATCGAGTTCCTGTCGAACTCTATTTTGACATTGTCGTCGACTTTGAGTACCACGGTCTTGTCTTTGACCGCGGCTACAATTCCGTGCACTCCCCCGGAAGTGACTACAGCATCATTCTTAGTCAGCCGGGACATCATCTCCTGATGCTCCTTTTGTTTTTTCTTCTGTGGCCGGATCAAAAAGATATAAAATACAAGAAAGATGATAAAGTACATCGGAAACAACAGCATAAACCCGCCCGGTTCGGTCCCCGGAGAAGTCTGCGCAAAAACTGGGATAAAACTGTTCACTTCTGCCTCCTTCTGGTATTTATTAAATTACCATTTTTTACGTCACAAAACTTTTCTTAGTATATATCATATCTTGCTTTATTTCTACAAAAAAAGGGCGCTCGCTGCGCTCGCAGCATCTTAGTCTTTAGCATCTTAGTCAAAACCGGAAAACTGAGGACGGAAGCCAGAAGCAGGAAAAAACTAAACTACAGATTAAAATTTGATTAATCTGATTTTAAAATGATTAATGGATTAAAACCCGTTATAGGCCCTAAAGGGCATCCAGCTGGAAAAATTTACAAAAAGTAAATTTCACAGGGGTTGCAGGCAACTACGCAAAGGATTAAAAGACTGGCAATACACCTTCTACAGGCAGGCAGTGTCTTATTCTGAAACAGTTGACACTTTTTTCATTTACCGCGTTAATTTGATGTATTCTTTTAACCACAGAGATCACAGAGGACACAGAGTGAAAAATAAAAATTTCGTGGCCGCCAGGCAGGGAAACTTTTGTACTCTGTGTGCTTGCGCCTTTAGACTCTGTGCACTCAGAAAATAACCATCCTTATTTGTCTAAAACAAAAAAAGCTCACAGAGTTGAAAAAGAGCTCACAGAGATACGGCTTTTTCGTCTTTTCCTTCCTGTTAACTCTGTTCTCTGTGATCTCTGTGGTTTAAGTTTTATCATCTTTCTGTGTTTTGTCTTTTATCTTCGTCTTATCCTGAAATTGCTGACCCTTTTTAAGTTTAAATTAATATGTTTCTGTTGCAGAATACTGAATTATCCTTTGATTCATTGACAGGCTCTTTTCTGTCAACTATTTTCAGGATATCACATTCCGTCTTCTGACTTCCGACCTCTGACTTCCGACTTCCGTCTTCTATTCTCCTAAGATGCTAAGATACTGCTCATGAGCTTATGAGCTAAATAAACTTCTTCTCCATCTCCTCATGCCGCTTAAACACATCTTCCAGCAGCCCATACTTCTCCTCAATCCGCCTGGGCAGTTCTTTGATCATCCGGCCAAGCTCGGCAATAGCCGCGGCATCTGAATTATGCGACGCGAGAACAAGTTCTTCATTAACCCGCTGCAGCTCGGTCTCCAGATCACTGATAGATGACTCCAGCTGGGTGATCTTTTTTTCCAGCGGTTCCAAAGCCGCCTGCCGCTCCTGCCGTTGCTGTGCCCGGAGGCGGCGCAGTTGTTTATCCGAAAGCGCGTCCTTCAGCCCGGTTCCATCCGCGGCCTTAAGATTATCCGGCTCATCCTGCCATCCGAACCGGTCTAGAAAATCCCGGTATCCGCCCTCAAAATAGCGTACTCCCCCTCCGTCAAACACCAGCATCCGCTCAGCCACCCGTTCCAGCATCAATTCATCATGCGTAACCATGATCACTGACCCCGGAAACTCGTCAATCGCCTGGCATAAGGCCTCGCTGGACTCCATGTCCAGATGATTGGTCGGCTCATCCAGAAGCAGCAAATGGCATGGCCTCATCATGATCTTCCCCA
Source organism: Candidatus Omnitrophota bacterium (assembly GCA_018399295.1). GTDB lineage: Bacteria > Omnitrophota > Gorgyraeia > B26-G9 > B26-G9 > M55B170. The sequence continues at coordinate 12,757 of JAGYOO010000005.1, forward strand.
GCAACACCCGGCTTTTTTCTCCGCCGGAAAGCGCTGAAACCGGTTTCAGCGCGAGGTCCTGGGTAAACAGCAGCGAGCCGCAGATAGTGCGCGCCCGTTGCGGCGATCCCTCGGGATCCGCGGTCATAATCTCCTCCAGAACCGAGCGGCCGCTGCCTAACTTTGCCGTATGCGGCTGCGCGTAATACCCGGTCATCAGAGATGGATGCGGCTTGATCGTGCCGGTGGAAGAAGAGAGCTCTCCGGCCAGTACCCGCAGCAGGGTCGACTTTCCCTTACCGTTCTTACCGGCTACGCATAACCGTTCTCTGCGGCCGATCCGGAATGAAATATCTTCAAACAGCTTTGGCTTTGCCGGATCGAAGCCAAAACTTATGTTCGTAACATTAAGCATGGTACCCGCTCCAAACCGGGACGGGTTAAAGGCGATATGCACTGTCTTAATCGCCTCCAGCTTTTCGTGTTTTTCCATCTTGGCCAGTGTTTTAAGCCGCGACTGGGCCAGCCCCGCCTGCCGTGCCTTGGCCCGGAACTTACTGATAAACTCCTCGGTATGGCGCCGCTTCCGGGCATCCTTCTGCCGGGTGTTCTCATAGACCTCTTCTTCAGCGGCGATCTGCTGATAGAACTGTCCGGTCCGACCGGCCATCTTGCGCAGCTTTTTCCGATGGATCCCCACCACGTGCGTCACCACCTGATCCATAAACGAGCGTTCATGCGTGATCAGCATCAGCTCTCCGCGCCATTCCCGTAGAAACCGGACTAGCCAGCGGATCGCGACTACGTCCAGATAATTGTTCGGTTCATCCAGCAGCAGCATATTTGCCTGGGAGATCAGGATCTTCGCGAGGTTTATCCGCACCTGGAACCCTCCGGAAAACTCCTGCGGCGGCCGCTGCATATCCTGCCGGGAAAAACCTAACCCATGCAGTACCTTTTCCGCCTTCCAGGAATCATCCTGCTCACTTTCCGGCAGGCCCAGACACGTCTCGCCCAAAACAGTATCCCGGGAAAATTCCAAGGTCTGCTTCAGACAGCCGATACGATAGTGCCTGGGGATCACCAGTACACCGCTATCCGGCTCCAGCTCCCCGCTGATAATCCGAAACAGCGTAGTCTTACCGTACCCATTACGGCCGACCAGCCCGATCTTCTCGCCCGCCCCGACCGTAAATGCCCCTTCGTCAAACAGCTCCTGCCCGCCGAAAGATTTTGATATATTCCGAAGCTCGATCATAGTTTAATCATTTTATCAGATTTCAAGACATAACAGGGGGTAAAAATAAGACGGAAAAGGCAACGGTCTTAAACGCGGATTTAATCGATCCAACACAAAGCGGAAAGCCTTACTTTCCTGATTTAAGATTCTCGTTTTTTCTGATCACCTCTTGAGCCATCTCTTCTTTACATGCTTTGAACTATCCTTCCCTAAGATGCTAAGCTGCTAAGGCGCGAAGCGCCTTTTCTCTGCCCTCTGTGTGCTCTATCTTCTCTATATCCTCTGTGCTCTTTGTGGTTTTAATCTTTTTCGTTTTCTTCTTCTTTTTTCTGACTTCAGACTTCCGTCTTCTATCTTTCCCTAAGATGCTAAGATGCTAATAAAAAAAGGGGGAGGAAATAAATCCTCTCCCCTTTTTTTATTTTCTTTTCTTACTCCATCATGCCGCCTTCTTGCTGAATCTGGATCTGACTTACTCTCTTCTGGTCCTGCTGGCCGGTGAACCTGACCTCCACCTGACTTCCGGCGGAAACATCACTTAAACTCATCTGTGCTCCATCCGGACCGGTAACTTCCGCGTCATCAGTAACTTCATACTGCTCAGTCGTCCCGTCCTCTTTCTGCAGTGTCAGCATCATCTGTTCCTGATTCATCTCTTGCACTGTTCCGGTAGCTGTTTCCTGCCCCCTGCGCTCGCCCTGTTCCTGACCCATCTCACTCTGAGCAAAGGCCGGGCTGGCTATCATCGCAACCGCAAGCATAACTATCATTAAAGTACGCATTTCATCCTCCTGTTGTTTTCAATTTACAGACAACTCCACTACACAGGCGCTATTTTACACTCCCCGAAAAAAACGTAAATGACCCATAGGACCTTCAATCAGACTTTCTGTCACTTTTTCAGAGACTGGATCAGACCATCAGTTCTGACTACCTTTGAACCTGCACCTGACTTACCCTTTTATCCATCCCGCTTCCCGTGAAGATTACCTGAACCCGGTCGCCGGCGTTCAGATCAACCAGAGATCTCCGATCTCCTTGCAATCCTGTAACCTCCACATCGTCAGCAAGCTGAAGATGCGCCACAGCCCCGTCCTCTGTAGTCAGTGATATCATATTATTTTCCTGATCCACCTCCAAAACAGTACCGGCAATCGTGTCCAGTCCCATCTCCTGACATCTTCCCTGCTCTGGACTGAAAACAATGGCCAAAAGTGCGGCTGAAAGAATCATTATTGATAGGATACGCATGTCATTCCCCTTGTAATTATTATTTCAGATTTAAATTTAACCAGCAAAATTGTATGCCATCTTTTAAAAAAAATACATGATCTTCCACCACATATATCAACCTTTCAGTATCTTTTCCTTCATTCCCCAAAACCCTGAATATATTTTTTTTTAACCTTGTTTAAATATTCAGTAATTTGCGCTAAAATAGTGACAATAAGCCACGGAAGGTTCCGGGCTTATTTTTTTTTGCTGTTGAATCAAAGGACATAAGTGATGGATTCAATTACAGATCAGCAACCCTGCACCAGATTATCGGACAAGTCTTTGGCAGCGCTCAAGGCCAGCGAAGAGCGTTATCGCAACCTTGTGGAAATGTCTCCGGAGGCAATTTTCATAAACCGGCAGAATAAGGTCGTGTTTATAAACCACGCCTGTTTAAGGGTTTTTGGCGCCCAAAATCCGGAACAACTTCTGGGAAAATCGCCGTTTGATCTTTTTCACGAAAATTACCACGAAAAGATGAAAGAGCGGATCGAAAAGCTTCTGCAGGGCAGACCGGCCCCATTGATCCAGGCGAAGGGAAAACGTCTGGATGGTACCCCGTTTGACTGCGAAGTCGTTGCCTCTCCCTTTCTGGACCAGGGTATCCGGGCAATCCAGGTGCTTGTACGCGACTTAAGCGAAATTTCTAAAATGGTAAAGAAAATGCGCGAAAGCGAAGAGCGCTTCCGTCTTATGTTTGAAAGCCATAAGGCAGTAATGCTTCTGATAGATCCAGAAAACGGATATATCATCGACGCAAATAAAGCGGCGATTGATTTTTACGGTTACTCCAAAGATTCCTTAGCCCGGCATCGCATCCAGGACATCAACCAGCTGCCCCCGCATAAAGTGGAAGAAGAATACCGCAAGGCAGCGCGGGAACACCAGCAGTACTTTGTCTTCCCGCACAAACTGGCCAACGGGCAGGTCCGCTGGGTGGAGGTCTATTCTTCCCCTTTCTTCAATCAGGGAAAAAATCTCCTGTTCTCGATAATCCATGATATTACAGAGAGAAAACAGGCTGAGTTGGAACGGGAAGCAGCGCTGGAGGCCCTGCACCAGTCGGAAGAGCGCTTTGCCAAGTCCTTTACTCAAAGCTCGATCGCCCTGTCGATTACCCGTTTTGATGGCACGATCATTGACGTCAATGAAAGAATCCTGTCTTTGTTTGAGATGACCCGGGAAGAAGTGATCGGTCGCAAATCAACGGAAATAAACATCTATCAGCCAGGTGAGAGAAAAAAGATCATGCGGGTAGTAAAGGAACAGGGACTGGTACGGAATTACGAGACAACCATGCGGACCAAAAGCGGCAAGCTGTTTACCATCTTATTTTCCGCTAATATCATTAATCTTAACGGCATCGACCATCTTCTCACCTCCATGATCGATGTATCAGAACGCAAGCAGGCTAAGGAGGCCCTTCAGCAAAGTGAATCAAAATTTCGGCAACTGTTCGAAAATATAACAGAACTTGTAGCCCTGTTCAAGGTGCGCCGTGACCAAAACGGGAAGATAATTAACCGAATAGTGTTGGAAGCCAACAAGGCGTTCTTAAACGTAGCCAAAGCCTCTTCCCTGTCCGCTGTAAAAGGCAAAACCAGTGAAGAGATCTTCGGAGGGGGAAATATTAGCCCGATTTTAGATTTCACCAAAAAGGCTTTAGATACCGGGACCGCTCTGTCCTTCGAGTGGAAAGCGACTGACAACCTCTATCTTATGATGTCGGTGATTCCCCTCGACAAAGACCATTATATCTCCACCGCGCGGGATATCACCCCTCTTAAACAGGCAGAGGAAATCCTGCGCCGCGATAAAGAGTCTCTGGAAAAGCTGGTCACGGAAAAAACCAGGGAACTTATCATTACTCAACAGGAACTGGAAAATTCGCGTCGGCTTTCCGACATCGGAACCCTGGCGGCAACCGTAGCGCACGAACTACGCAACCCCTTGGCCGCGATCCAGCTTGCCGTTCATAATATCGGCCGCAAGAACACTGACCCTAAACTGCAGAAAAGGGTCAGTTTGATTGATAATAAACTTAAAGAAGGTAACCAGATAATAAACAATCTCTTATTCTACAGCCGGTTAAAAACACCGCATTATGAATCAATACGGCTTGCTGAAACACTTAAAGAGACAGCGCATATGTTTAAAGGTCCGGACCAAAAAAAACAAGTCCAGATCGAAATAAAGTTTAAACCGAATCATGATATTACTATCCAAGCCGACCCGATTCAATTAAGAGAGCTATTAAACAACCTGATCCATAATGCCTACGACGCCCTGCCGCCGGAGAACGGCCTGATAAAGATCCGTGTTGAAAAGCTGAAAAACCAGGTCGAGATAAAAATCAAGGATAACGGCAGTGGCATGGACGAGGAGACATTAGCCCGGATCAGAGAACCTTTTTTCTCCACTAAATCCAAAGGCACCGGCCTGGGCCTGGCAGTGTGCGATCAGATCATAAAACTGCATAACTGGGAAATGGATTTTCAAAGCCAACCAAGCCAGGGCACCCAGGTAACCCTAAAAATCCCCCAACCATAGCATATAGCTCACAGCTCATAAGCTCATGAGCTCATAAAATTACACCGCACAGCTAAAAACATACTCGCGCTGCAGGCGCGCCCATACTTCTATCTTTTCCTAAGATGCTAAGATGCTGCTTATGAGCTTATGCCTGCCTTCCGGAGGCAGGAGCTAATAAGCTACGTCGCGGCGCGCCTTCGCGTCCAGCGACGCCGCAAACTCCTTAACATCCTCTTCCGCCGGCTTCCCGCTCGCGTGTACCGGTTCGATCTCCATCCCCTTTTGCCCACAAAACTGTCTGAACTTTTCTGTCAGATATCTTTCGCTCTTCGAATAAATGACCTTAGCCCCGGAAACATCACCGATTTCCCGCGTCATTTCCGGGAAGATCGAATCATCACCGCAAAGCATCAGGATCTTATTTCTCTTCCGGCTGATCTCGAACTTATCGATCTTCTGTCTTCCATACACAAACAGAAGATTACCCAGATTTGCATTCTTCAGAGATTCG
>JAGYOO010000050.1 GCA_018399295.1 Candidatus Omnitrophota bacterium
AAAGAAAAAGGCCGCGAAGAAGCCGGTGAAAAAGGCCGCGAAGAAGCCGGTGAAAAAGGCCGCGAAGAAACCGGTAAAGAAGGTGGCGAAGAAGCCGGCGAAAAAGGCTGCAAAGAAACCGGTAAAGAAGGCTGTAAAGGCACCGGCAAAGAAGACGACCGCGAAGAAGCCGGCGAAGAAGGTTGTAAAGAAGAAAAAGTAAGACAATAGATAAGGTTGTCTTATTTGAGGAATCCAGTCTGATCCCAGGTTTAGCCGACAAGGACGTCAACTAACGACCCAAAGGCAGGGAAGTCGAAAACGTGCGGGCTGCAAAGACTCTGATCCGACCCTGCCTTTGGGAGGGGATCCTCTCCTTCCAGAATATACCAATTATTTCATTTATAATACCGCAGTTTTTATTGCTCAACTTTGTTTCCCCACTGTTCAAAATATCTCTATCAAAGACAGGAGGAATATATGCTTAGGATGCTGGAGGTGATCGGAACCTCTGAGGCGGGTTTTTCCGAGGCGGTTAAAGAAGCAGTCGAGAGGATTATAGCTTCGGGTGAAAGGATTCATTTCTTTGAAGTGGTAGAGCAGCGCGGAGCCGTGGGAAAAGAAGGTCTGCGTGAATTTCAGGTTAAATTAAAAATCGCGATAGAAGAAAAAAGTACTGGTTCCGTAAGACCGGAAGAACAGCAGTAAACCCGGATAACCTTTGTTGTCCGAAAAAATTTAAGCCGGGATTTATTATGAGAGAATATCTTTTCTTCGTTAAGAATCCTATCTGATTAAGAGTCATGAAAAAATCTTATAGGATAATATACCAGGACGAAGCATTGCTGGCTGTAGATAAGCCGGACGGTTTGCTTGTTGTTCCGGCCCCAAGGCAGGTAAAGAGAGATCTTACCCGAATATTAAATGATGAATTAATGTCGGAAGGGGGAAAGGTCTATCCTTGTCATCGGCTGGATAAAGAGACAAGCGGTGTAGTGCTGTTTGCCAGGGGTAAGTCAGGTCAGAAGAAAGTCATGGATGAGTTCCGGGCCCGGCAGGTTAAAAAACTCTATATCGGTTTTGTCCGGGGCCGATTCGGTCCGGCCGGGAAGCTTACTACCCCGGTCGCTCCGGCCTGGCCTTATTCCGGCCGCGGCGCGGCTAAACCTGCCTTGACCCGCTTTCATGCTTTGTATCAGAGTTCCGGCTTCAGCGTTGTTTTGTTTGAGCCTGTGACCGGCAGGACAAACCAGATCAGGCTTCAGGTAGGCGAGGCTGGCCACCCGCTGCTGGGAGAGCGCCGGTTCGCCAGGGGGAAAGATTGGCCGATTAAATTCCGCCGCGCTGCTTTGCACGCGCTTTATCTCGAAATCAGACATCCGCTGACCAATAAAATAATAAGTTTCCGGACCGCGCTGCCGCGGGACATGGAACTGTTTCTTGCGGAACGAGGACTAACGGATAAGGTTGATCTGAAGTGGAAGATGTAACTATCCGAAATGATTTAAGTTGGTTAATTGTTAAAAGCAGACTTATATGCTAAAATCAGGGTATATTATGAAATACCTTCTCCTTTCTCTTCTTCAGGGAATTACGGAATTTATCCCGGTGTCCAGCTCCGGGCATCTTGTCTTTTTTCAGAATGTGTTCGGTATTACCGAACCGATGCTGAGTTTTGATATTCTGCTTCACGTCGCTACTGCTCTGGCGGTTATAATTTTCCTTCGCCAGGAGATTAAGGCGATTCTTCGAAGTCTTCTGCGGGTGTTTTTCCCGTTTAATGTCGAAAGAGTAAGACGCGGATTTAAAGAAGATCCTGAAGTTCGTCTGGCGTTTTTTATCCTGATATCCATGGTGCCGGCGGCTTTTGTCGGGATAGTTTTAAAGGATCTGCTTGAGGGGTTGTTTAAAACTCCGGTTTTGGTAAGCATCGGTTTTTTTGTTACCGGAACGGTTCTTTATCTAACCCGGTTTTTCCTCCATCCGAAATCGGTTCGGAAGCTGGGTCTGTTTCATGCCTTGCTGATCGGAATCGCTCAGGCCGCGGCAATCGTTCCCGGAATCTCCCGTTCCGGATCGACTATTGCCGCGGGGATGTTCAGCGGAATTGAACGCAATGCGGCTGCCCGATATTCCTTTCTTCTCGCGGTTCCGACAATCCTTGGTGCGGCGATACTTGATATGCCGGAAGCGGCTATGCCTCAGGTTTCTCCGGTAATTCTGACCGGTTCGCTTATCATCGCTTTCATCAGCGGATATGCCGCGCTGACTATTCTGGCTCGAATGATAAGTAGCGCCAGGTTCCATTACTTTTCGTACTACTGTTGGATAATGGGAATTGTGAGTTTGATCTTCGCAAGATAATTATAGGAGAAAGTATGCTTAAAGACTGTCTGGTTCTTATCCTGGGAGGCGGACGCGGAACCCGCCTGTTCCCTCTCACGGCTGAACGGAGCAAACCGGCGATCGGTTTCGCGGGAAAATACAGGTTGATCGATATTCCGGTTTCCAATTGCGTCAATTCCGGGTTTAATAAAATATTCGTGATAACCCAGTTTCTATCCGCGAGTTTGCATGCCCATATTCTGCACTCCTACCGGTTCGACAATTTTTCGCAGGGCTTTGTCGAGATCCTTTCCGCTGAGCAGAGCCACAAGCAGTCCCGCTGGTTCGAAGGGACCGCGGATGCGGTCCGGGCTATCCGGCGGCATCTGCGCTACATGCCTCAGCAGCATATCCTGATACTGTCGGGCGACCATCTGTATAAAATGGATTACCGGAAGATGCTGGAATTTCATCTGAAGAAGAAGGCAGAAGTAAGTATCGCCTCGGTGTTTGTCGATGCCGCGGAGGCCTCCCGGATGGGAGTTCTGGCTTGTGATTCCACGGACAGGATCAAAAAGGTTATTGAAAAGCCGGATAACCCGCGGCGGCTGAAGGTGAGCCCAATACTGCAGAAAAAGGGAGAAGATAACTATCTGGCTTCAATGGGTATTTATCTGTTTAACAAGCAGGTTCTGTTCGACATCCTGGATGAGAGCGACGGGGCCGATTTCGGCAAAAATATTCTTCCTCAACTTATCCGGAAACGGAGTAAGGTATACTCATATTATTTTAAGGGATACTGGCGTGATATCGGAACTGTCAGCAGTTATTATGAAGAGAGTCTGAATATGCTGAAGGAAAAGCCGTTGTATAACGTTTTTGACCAGAACTGGCCGTTGTTTACCCGTGCGCGTTTTCTTCCGCCCAGCCGGATCATTGATTCTCAGATCAATAGTTCAGTGATCGCTGACGGCTGTTTTCTCAAGCGCTGCCATCTGGATAATTCCGTGGTCGGCTTGCGCAGTACAATTCAGGATAAGACGCAAATCCGCGACAGCGTGATCATGGGAAACGATTATTACGAAGGGCTTTCTTCCGGAAAAGCGATCCGGCCGCGGATCGGTAAAGGCGTGACTATAGAGCGGGCGATCATTGACAAGAACGTTACTATCGGGGACCATTGCCGGCTGACAGATAAGCGCGGTTTTCCGGACTCTGACAATGATATTTACTGTATCCGTGACGGGATTACGATCATTCGGCGCGCGGTCGAACTTCCGCCCCATACGGTGATTTAAACATAAGATTGGTTTTTGGGAAAAAAGTTCGGAGGTGTTTAATGGAAAAGGCTTCGCGAATTTCGACCGGCGCGGTAAAGATTTTTAAAATCGCCAATCGGCGGGGGTACGCCGCGCTCTGCCGGAACAATCTGACTGAGGGATCGACCCCATTACAGGCCTACGAGCGAATGCGTAAGGCCCTAAAACGTTGCGGTGGTGAGTTGCCGGATATCAGTCGGGAGCTTGCCGAACGTCTGGTGCGGGCCCGGGTTTAAACAGCAGGAAATCGGACAGGAGAAAACGGGAAAGACCTCTGTTGAAAGGTTTCTTGATATGTTTATATATCCCTAAAGGAGGATATATGGACATTATACGCGTAATCCTTACGATTATTCTTCCGCCTCTGGTTGTTTTTCTTCAGGTTGGCCTTGGATTCCATTTTTGGCTTAACATTCTGCTTACGTTGTTAGGATATGTTCCCGGTAGTATTCACGGGGTCTGGATAATCGCTACTCGACCCCAGCATGCCTGAAAAGTTTTTTTAATCTTGTCATACTGACCTTCCTTGTGATAGGATAAATCCTATATTTTTAAAGCTCCAGTTCTTCTTAACAACAACACAGGAAATTTATATGTCTAATAATTCCAGTTCTTTGGATAGATTTGATGACCGGATGAAGGCGGTTGAGACCGGTAGTTTTCGTTATGATATCCTCCGCTGCGCCAAGAATTTCAAGTCTTCCTGGCTTGATTTGGGGAGATTCCTGACTGCTGTTAAAAAAGATCGGATGTTTCGGGACTGGGGATACCTGAGTTTTGAGGCTTATTGCGTTAAAGAGGTCGGAATTCGTAAGGCTACCGGTGACAAGTTGTTACGTTCCTATTTTTTTATGGAGAGGGAGGAGCCGGGGTATCTTAAGCCGGAACATCTGGACAATGCCGAGGCGCCTCAGGTGCCCTCCTTCGAGACCGTGGATACGCTGCGCAAGGTAAAAGAGAATAAGGAATTTAGTATCTCTGACTATCAGAATCTCAAGAAACAGGTATTTGAGGAGGGAAGGGATGAAAAACAGATAAAGGATGCCTATCGGGCCTTGCTCAAGAATGTCCGGGAGGAAGACCCTGAAGAGGCTCGGGCCGAGCGGCGGCGGCAGCATATCGGCCGGATGCTGAGTTATCTTCGTACCGTAAAGCGGGAATTGGAGAGCAGTAAACTTTTGCCCGGTCCGATTCTGGAAGATGTTGATAAGATAATCGAACGGATTCAATCTGAGCTTGTTGAAGTGCCCCAGCAATGATTTAAATGCCTTGAAATTATTTGACTTAATGTCTTGGGTAAGGTATTCTTTAATTAAATAAACTCGTCTGGTGTAACTAATGCCGCATAGGAATTCCGTCAGTATGACAGCCCTGTTCGTTCCGGAAATAAAACAACTTATTGCCTTAAAACAATATTCCCAGGTAAAACAGCTTATTTCCCGGATCCCATCCGTTGATATCGCCGATCGCTGGCATAATTTCACCGATCAGGAAAAGGTTCTTTTGTTCAAGCTGCTCGGAGTCCGGCGTTCGGTTGAAGTGTTTGAATTTCTTAAGTTCGAAGAACAGCAATTCCTGTTGAATAACCTTGCCAATGTTGAACTTTCCCAAGTCCTGAATGAGATGGCTTCGGATGACCGGGCTAATCTGTTTAAGGATCTTCCTCCGAAAGTAATTAAAAAACTCTTCAGCCTGATGAAGAAGGAGGAGGTCGAGGACGTTCGGGAGCTGATGACGTATGAGGACGGGACAGCGGGCGCGGTCATGACCACGGATTACATCGAATTACAGAGGGATATGACGGCACGGCATGCCATCCTGAAGCTGCAGGATACCCTGAGTTTTGATAACGACCTCGATATCAGTTCTATTTATATTACCGATGAAAAGCATTATCTTCTGGGCGTGGTGGACCTGCAGGATCTGATAAAAGCCCCTCCGCACATGCCGATCAGGGATATCATGGAAAACACTGATTTCATAAAAGTCGATGTTAACTCGCCTGAAGAAGAAGTTGCGCAGTTGTTTAAACGTTATGATCTTATCGATGCTCCGGTCATTGACAAGAGTAATAAGCTGATCGGGGTGATAACGGTTGATGATATTATTGACGTAATGGAACGTGAGACGACTCGTGATATGTACGAGGTCGGTAAAATGACCGGCGGTGAAGGGGAGATCATCAGATACGCTACCGCCACGGTTAAAGAACTTGTAAGCCGCCGGGCCGGCTGGCTGATGTTTCTTCTCGTGTTTGACTTTCTTACGGGGACCGTGCTGAAGACCTTTCAGCATACATTGAGCACCGTAGTTTCTTTGGTGTTTTTCATCCCCATGCTTCTTGACACCGGAGGTAACGCGGGGGCGCAGACGTCAATAACTGTAATCCGGGGGCTGGCTACCGGGGACGTTGATTTTAATACTAATGTAAAACGTGTTGTTAAACTTGAACTGACATCGTCACTGATGATGGGATTTATTGTCGGTGTAGTTGCTTTTATCCGGGCGGTCCTGCTTCAGGGAGAGATCCTGGTAGCCGTGGTAGTCGGGGTAACCATGTTTCTTATAGTGCTGCTGGCGATATGTACGGGAATGTCTTTACCGCTTATTTCGAAAAAGCTGGGACTGGACCCTGCCGTTCTTGCCGGCCCGATTACTACCAGTGTTGTCGACATTATCGGTCTAATAATCTATTTCAAAGTAGCTCAGGCAATCCTCCCCGTACTCAGGTGATAACTACCTCAGACTATGAAACTATTCGGTAAAAATCCGGTATTAGAACGGCTGAAAGCTCAGCCCCGGACAATTCGCAAGATCTACTTTCGCGGCCAGCCGGAGCGGCACTTCCAAGATCTGGCTCTGCGGCAGAAGGTGCCTGTGGAGATTCTTTTCGCCGGGCAGTTCGATCGGTTAAGCGCGGGAAAGATGGTTCAGGGAGTTCTGGCGGAGGTTGAAGAGTTTAAGTATACTGATCTTGATAATCTGCTGGAACTGTCGGATAAACCTTCACTGTTAGCCGTAAGTAATATTACCGATCCCCAGAATCTCGGGTCGATTATCAGGACTGCCGCTTGTTTCGGTGGAACCGCGGTGTTGATCCCCCGGCATAATACCGTGCAGGTCAATGAGACCGTGTTGAAGGTGGCCAGCGGGGGGGAAAATTACGTTCCCATGGTCCTTGTCAACAATCTGATTCCCGCGATTGAACAGGCTAAAACAGCGGGATACTGGATCGGAGGTGCGGTAGTCAGCGGGGGAACGGATATTTCCGGATTTGAATTTCCCCGTCCATTCTGTCTTGTTCTTGGATCGGAAGGACAGGGAATCCGTAAGGGGCTGCTTAAGCATCTTGATTATCGCCTGACTCTCCCGATGTCCGGAAGGCCGCTTTCGCTGAATGTGGCAGTCGCGGCCGCTATGTTCTGTTATGAACTGAACCGGCCGCAAGCGGCAAAACGATCAGAAAATGGTAAATCTTGAGTATTGATTTATCCCTTTCTTAAGGGTTACAATCAATATAAGGAAAACTTATGATTATAAGTATTCTTAAAAAATTAAGAATCTATCTGCCGGTAGTCGGATTTATTTTTTTGCTGATATCAGGAAGCGTAAGCGCCGCGGCCCGTGAAAGCGCCCCCCTGCCGGGTGAAAAGAACAGCTTTTTTTCCCTTTCCTGGCAGTCTTCGATAAATCAGGGGCAGCAGGCGGAGAAGTATCCGGATAAAAGAAAAATTACCCCGGAAAGTCTGCGGTTGACACTGAATGAGTACTCATTTCAGCCTTTTTCCGCGATTCTTCATAAGGGAGTTGACACTTGGGAGTGGCTTAATAACCTTGATGATCCTTACTTTAACCGCTATAATCTGGATATGGAAGTCGATCCTGATGATGAACGGCTGAAGCTGTTTTGGGAAAACAAATTCTAATCGGCTGACTTGAATTAACCGGGGAACAGTGTTATACTTAAGGCTGAAAACTTTATCAATATCGGGAGGTGGAAAATGCTGAAAAAGCTACAGGAAGTGCTTTTTCTCGCCCTGATGGTGACAATAGTTGCCAGTGGTTCGGTATTAGCCCAGGATGCCGGAGAAGCACAGGAGGGCCAGAAGCCCGTAGTAGCGCCGATTCCTCAACGGCCGCAGACCTTTGGGGTTGTCGGAACGGTAGAGTCTTTTAATAAAGATACGCTGGTAGTGAAAGACAAAAAGGGAAGCCTGGTCAATATCTCTGTGAAGGAGTTGAAAAAGGGAGCAACGATATTGGCGACATACCGGCAGGAGGATGGAAACGAGAAAAACGTTCTTACCTCTTTGAGTATAATCAAGCCGGCGGGAATGAAGAAAGATCGGTAATCTGAAGTCTTGGATTTTACCTTCTAAAAGTGTAGGAATCTTCTTTCCTACACTTTTAGTATTCAACGGGTATGAATCTCCCGAAACAGAGTATTATACGCCGCGG
>JAGYOO010000051.1 GCA_018399295.1 Candidatus Omnitrophota bacterium
GCGTGGTGCCGGGGACATTGCTGACGATTACCCGATCGCGCTCCAGGAGACCGTTAAGAAACGAGGACTTACCGACGTTCGGCCGGCCGACAATGGCAATCCGGATACTAGAGGATACGGCCTCAGACTTTCCGCCCCTTTCCAACCCCAGCCTATCGACTATCTCTTCAAGCAGAAGATCGATATTAAGACCATGAATAGCGGAAACAAAGATAACACTGTCAGTCCCCAGCTCATAAAACTCCGTTGCCCGTTCCGCCTCCGACATATTATCGGTCTTATTGATCACCAGCACGATCTTCTTACCAAACCCGCGCACGAACTCCATTATCTGCCGGTCAAGCGGCGTAAGTCCGGCTTTCGCGTCCATTACCAGCAACAACAGTTCTGCTTCTTCCACTCCTGCCCGCACCTGGTCCAGCACCGCCTGAGACATCTCTTCAGCCGATTCCGGAACCATCCCGCCGGTATCCAGAAGATGAAACAGATAACCGTCCCATTCCACGTCCGCGGAGATCCGATCGCGGGTGACTCCGCTGGAAGATTCAACAATCGCCTGACGGCTTCCTGCCAATCGATTGAACAGGCTGGACTTTCCCACATTAGGCCGGCCGACAATAACCGCGGTTACGCGCTGACTCATGGAGTTATCCTGCTGAAGGAGTTTTTTGCGGAGCGTTAAGCAGGCGGCTGCCGCGGATAATGTAATCAAAACCGGATACTATGGTGAAAAACACCGCGACCGTCCAAACCAGAACGGAAAACGGCATCTGCAGAAGCAGAACGATTATTGTCAGCATCTGAAAAAAGGTAGTAGCCTTACCCAGCCAGCTCGGACGGATCCGCAACTTACCGGTAATAACATGAATAAGCAGAGACCCAAGCACCAGGATAATATCGCGTGAGATGATCACAATCGGGACCCAAAGCGGCAGCCGATACCGCAGGGGAAGATTAGCGGCCAGGGTCAGAGTTATAAAACTCGACGTAAGCAGCAGCTTGTCGGCCAGAGGATCGAGAAACGATCCGAGAGTTGTCTTCAACCGGCGGGTCCGGGCGATATACCCGTCCACCGCGTCACTGATAACAGCGATCAGAAACACCAGCAGAGCGGCAAATCTAAGGTAATCGCGCTCCGGGCCGTAATAGGCCACGGTTCCGATGAAAACCGGGATAAGCATAATCCGGAAGATGGATATCCAGTTCGCCAGATTCATTATTTTATCAATCTCCATCGATTCGGAGGCCAGTAGATCACAAAGGCCCTACCCAGAAGGTTCTCCCGCGGCACGAATCCCCAGTAACGCGAATCCCGGCTGTTAGCGCTGTTATCACCCAGCACGAAATAGTTGTCAGCCGGGATGGGAATCGGCTCATCTGCCGTGCCGAACGGCCCCCGGTTGTAGTAGAATCTCCCCCCGACCTGTTCCTCTTCGGCAGCCTCACCGTCAATTATCACGTTGCCGTCATCCAATTCCAGCTCTTCCTCCGGAAGTCCGACCAGCCGCTTGATGTATGCCAAACGAGGATTTTCCGGATAACGAAAAACAATTACATCTCCTCGTCTCGGATCCTGAAACCGATAAATAAACTTATTCACCAGTATCCTGTCTCCCTCAATCAGGGTCGGGCGCATCGAACCGGTGGGGATCTTAAATGCCTGAACAATAAAGGTCCGGATGATCGCCGCCAGTACAATAGCAATCACTAACGATTCAATAGTTTCTCTTGTCTTGCTTTTTGACATAACAGCCTTTCCTAAACCTTCAGCACCGCCCGAAACGCCTCCTGAGGAATCTGGACCTTGCCGAACTGTTTCATCCGCTTACGACCTTCTTTCTGCTTATCCCAGAGTTTTCGTTTCCGGCTGATATCACCGCCGTAACATTTAGCAGTCACGTTCTTTCCCATGGCGCTTACATTCTCCCGGGCGATCACCCGGCTGCCGATAGCAGCCTGAATCGCCACGGGAAACAGCTGCCGCGGAATGAGCTGACGAAGTTTGGTAGCGACCTGCCTTCCCTTGAACTGGGACTGGGACCGATGCACAAGGAAAGAGAGCGCGTCGCACGGCTCTCCGTTAATCAGGATATCCATTTTAACCAGGTCGGTCGCGCGATAACCGATTACCTCATAGTCCAAGGACCCGTAACCGCGGGTCAGAGACTTTATCTTATCATAAAAATCGATTATTATCTCAGCCAGCGGAAACTCATACGTAAGCATTATCCGCTGCTGATCGAGAAACTCCTTGTTAACGTAAGTACCTCTCTTCTCCTGACAGAGACTCATCACCGGGCCGATCGAGTCCGCGGTAATAATAAGAAATGCCTTGATATACGGCTCTTCGATTGTTTCGATCCGGGTAACATCCGGAAATTTTGCCGGAGAATCCACATCGATCACGCTTCCATCGGTAAGATGGACTCGATAAATTACTCCCGGAATAGTCGCGATCAGGTCCAGTTGAAACTCACGTTCCAGCCGTTCCTGGACAATATCCATATGCAACAGCCCGAGAAATCCGCAACGAAAACCGTACCCCAGAGAAGGACTGCTCTCCTGCTCATAGATCAATCCGGCATCCGTAAGGTGAAGCTTTCCCAAGGCATCCCGGAGCCGCTCAAAATCCACACTGTTTACCGGATAAAGCCCGGAAAAAACCATGGGAGATATCTTCCTGAATCCGGGCAGGGCGCTGGCGGCGGGATGTTTCGTCAACGTCACAGTATCTCCGATCTTAACATCGGCCGGATCCTTGATATTGCAGCAGATATATCCAACCTCGCCGCAATTGAGACGTTTCACCTTGTCCGCCGCGGGCCGAAAGACTCCGACCTCCAGAATCTCGTACTGGTTTCCGGTGGCCATGAACGTCACATTCATTCCAGGCTCGATATATCCGTTCTTCATGCGGATATACACTACCACTCCCTTGTAATTATTAAACTCTGAGTCAAATACCAGCGCCTGTAACGGCTTTTCCTGACTGCCGGAAGGAGGCGGCACCTTTTCCACCACCCGTTTTAAAGCCTCTTCCGCCCCCTGGCCGAGCTTAGCGCTTACCAGGATCGGCTCTTCCTCGATAAGAAATATATCCTGCAGCTGTCGCTTAACGTTATCCACATCAGCATGCGGAAGATCGATCTTGTTGATTACCGGTATTATCTTCATGTTCTGATCCGAGGCCAGAAAAAAATTTGCTACTGTCTGAGCCTCCACCCCCTGCGCGGCGTCGATCAGCAGCAACGTTCCCTCACAGGCCGAAAGCGCCTTAGACACCTCATAGCTGAAGTCGACGTGACCGGGGGTATCAATCAGATTAAGCTGATACTCTTCGCCTTCAGGTGACTTATAACTCATCCGAACAGCCGAGGCCTTTATGGTAATTCCCCGTTCCCGTTCAATCTCCATCGCATCCAGAACCTGTTCCTGCCGTTCCCGGTCCGGAATGGTACCGGTTAATTCCAGAAACCGGTCAGCCAGAGTCGACTTGCCATGATCAATATGCGCGATTACGCAAAAATTTCTAATTTTCTCCTGTTTCATAAAAGTCGGTATCCGTATTTCAGCAGCCGGCCGGTAAACTCCTCATCCGGGGATTCAGCGTAAATCCGGACTACGGGTTCGGTACCGGAACAACGCACCAGCAGCCAGCTATCATTGTCAAGTATATATTTAGTTCCGTCGTAAGTCTTAATTTCCTTCACCTTTCGATTTAAGATCCTACCGGGACGCGGCAAGGCATGAGACGGTCCGGCCTGATGCAAATCCCATCGGCTATAAAAAAGTTTTCCATACTGCTTCTCCATCCGGTCAAGCAGCCTGGTTACCGGTATTTTCCGCCAGCATAGCATCTCCATAAGCAGCATTCCGCTTAACACCCCGTCCCGCTCCGGAAGATAGCCCTGAAACCCGACCCCCCCGGACTCTTCGCCGCCAATAAGAACATCCCCCTTCAGGATCTCAGCGGCAATGTTCTTGAATCCGATCGGAACCTCAGTCAGCGGAAGTCCGTATTCCGCGCAGATCCGCTCGACCATGCTAGTCGTATTTATACTCTTAACTACGCGCCCCCGCAGACCCCGATTATTAAGAAAATGCAGAAGCAGAAGACAGATTACTTTATGGGAACTCAGATAACGGCCGGCAGGAGTAACCGCAGCCACACGATCTCCGTCTCCGTCCAGGGCCACCCCCAGATCAAATCCTCCCCTGATCATGGTCTTTTTCAACAGTTCCAGATTCTTTTCCAATGGCTCGGGATTACTACCTTCGAACATCACATCCCGCTGATCCCGGATACTTTTTATCTTTATTCCTGTTCCATAAAACGCCTGTTCCATAAGACCGGCCCCGCTTCCATGCATCGGGTCCATAAGCAGACTCAACTTTGAACCGCGGATCCGATCCAGGTCGACAAAGCGCCGCAGATTTTTCAGATAGGGCAGACTGAGATCCGCTTTTCGGAGCCGCGCCCGGTCCGGTCTGGCCTGACGGCTAACATGTCCGGCGTCAAGGCTGAGGATTTTTTCCAGCCGGGAGGTAAGCTCCGGCCCGACTGACGCGCCATGCTGATTCTTAAGCTTAAAACCATTAAAGCAGTAAGGATTATGGCTGGCGGTAATCATCACTCCCAGAGAAAGGCCGCGGTGATTCACAAAAAAGCTGACCGCGGGCGTGGAAACAGGCTTATCGGAAAGGAACACTTCCACTCCGTTTTCAGAGAATACCTCAGCCGCGGCCCGGGCAAATTCCAGAGAAAGAAACCTGCGGTCATATCCCACAGCGACCCTGGCAGCAACACCGGCCTCGCGCAAATACTGACATATCGATCCGGCTATCCGGCGGACCGCCTCAAAAGTAAAATCATCGGCTATAATTCCCCGGTACCCGTCCGTACCAAACTTAATCCTGCTCATAACCGCAGGCTTTCGATTGCCGCCTGCCGGTCCTTCTGACCGAAGACAAAGGAACCTGCGACTAACACATTCGCGCCCGCGGAGATCACGGCCGGAGCAGTTTCCCTATTAATCCCTCCATCAACCTCCAGATCCCCTGAAAATCTCTGCCGGACAAACTTTATCTTTGGCAGAACTTCAGAAATAAACTTCTGTCCGCCGAACCCTGGGTGCACACTCATAACCAGGATCATATCCGCGATTTTCAACACTTCTTCTCTCAGAACTTCAACCGACGTTTCAGGATTAATGCTTATCCCAAAACGCACTCCCGCCTCATCCGCCCTGTGGCGCATCTTACGCAGACTGTCCAAAGAACAAACTTCAGAATGGACAGTGATAATCGAGCTGCCAGCCTTAATAAATTCATCAAAATAACGCCATGGCTCTTCGATCATCAGATGGACATCCAGCGGCAGGCTGGTACTCTTCCGGATGCCGAGGACAACCACCGGCCCGATAGTGATGTTCGGCACGAAATGACCGTCCATAACATCGACGTGGATGAGATCCGCGCCCGCCGCAGTCACCGAGACCACCTCTTCTCCCAAACGGGAAAAGTCAGCGGAAAGCACCGAAGGGGCAATCAGGACTTTTTTCTGTTTTTCCATAACTTTAGCTGGCCTCGATTATTGAATAAAGTTTTTTTTCAGACTGCCTTCCGATAGGAGTAACAACCGAAAGCAGGGCGGATTTAGAGCGGAATATGGATTCCGCGGCCTGGCGGACATCTTCCGGACTCACCTTTTCCACTTCCCGGATTATCTTCGCAGGTATCTCGACCCCGCCCCGGGTCATCAGCCGTTCTCCCATCCACATCATCTGCTCCAGAGAGTCTTCCAGAGTCATCAGCAATTGCCCGCGATAATATTTTACCGCGCGTTCAAACTCCGGCCGGTTTACCGGACGTCTCTTCATACGATTCAATTCCGAAAAGATCAGGCGGATCGCCTCTTCGGCCTTTTCATGCACGACTCCGGCATGGATCATGAATACACCGGTATCATTGAACCGCTTCAGCGAAGTTCCGATCTCATAGGCCAGCCCCTTATTTTCCCGGACTTCATTAAACAGCCGGCTGGACATATTTGCCCCCAGCATGATATGCAACAGCGACATCGCGTGACGCAGCGGGTGAGCACGTTCAAACGCGTGCCAGCCCAGGATCAGATGTGTCTGCTTGGTTTTTTTCGGGGTCAGCTTAATCCGGAACATCGGCTCTCCGTCCTTAACCGGAATGTACACCGGCAGCGGGGCTGCTCCATGTTTATCCCGCCCCCCCCAAAAATCGCTTACCTGAGCCACCAGCTTATCATGATCGATTGCCCCGCAGGCAGCCAGGACCATATTCGCACTGGTATAGTGCTTTTGGAAATAACGTTTTATCCGCTGGCGTCCGATATTTTCCAGGCTGGTAAAACTACCCGCCAGATTTCGGCCCAGGGGATGATCCGGCCAGAGAAGCTTCATAAGCTCATCATAAGCCAGATGGTTCGGAAGATCATAATACATCTTTATCTCTTCAAAAATCACTCGCCGTTCTTTTTCAATATCTTCCTGACGCAGACGCGGACCGGTGACCATGTCCAGCAGGACATCAACCGTATCCGCGCTGTTTTCCGCCATCACCTTTGCCATATAACAGGTGACCTCCTCGGAAGTGAACGCGTTCAGAGTCCCCCCCGTGCCTTCGACTGCTTCTTTTATCCGGCGGAAGGAACGTTTTCGGGTGCCCTTAAACAGAAGATGCTCAAGAAAGTGCGAAATACCGCTAAGCTGCTCATTTTCATAGCGGCTTCCGGCTCCGGCCCAGACGCCCAGAGAGACCGAGCTCATATTCTTAACTCTCAGACTAACGATTCGAAACCCATTGGGCAAACGGGAAACTTTATACATATTCCATATATTTCGCTTTTGGAAAGGCTAAAGAAAGAAAAACCTGTTCACCTTTGGTCTTTTGGAAATTCCGCTAAAGGTCTTTCCGCCAAGACAACTGAAAACAGGCCTGTTTCAGCTTTAAACCTATTTTTATCAAAGCCTTCCCGAACTTCGTGGTCCTTTCGGCTTTTTACTCTAACTATAAGTATAACGCTGAAGTTCGATTTTACCCGGAAGCGGGGTTATTGTCAAACAAAAAAGCTCCTCAGTTCCGAGGAGCTTAAACGCGGAATTTTAGGTTTGTTTTACCGGTTCAACAACGCCTTGAGTTCTGCCTCCGATTTACTGAACCGGACACAGAAAGCATACCTGGACACATATAGCTCTTCATCAATATAAAAATAGTAGGCGATGTAAATAGAACCCGCAAAGCTCACCTCACCGGTCTCAGGGGCTTTTTTCACCTGGAACCTTCTCTTGATGAATAAGTTATTCTGGCCCATCACCGTCCTCTCTTTTAATCCTTATTATAAAAGAATTTAATTATTTGTCAATAAAAAAGTTATCTTCGTTACTAAAGTATAACATGCAGGGTTTTGCTTGTCAAGAATTCAGGAGGAGTGTCCACAGGGGGCAGCATAGCCCCCTAAAGCTTCCCTGAAATTCTACAAAATAGTTGGAAAAGGTTTATGCCCATTCCTGCCATTGCCAAAATAGAGCCTTTCTACTTTGGCAGAGCAGAACATTATCATTTTTATGAGAGTTTTAAGGCTGGAGCTGAAACCTGAGGATCTGGGGCATACTGTTACGACTTATGGCGACCTCGATCTCATCTTGAGATCTGATCTTTCTGAATATCTTAAACGCGTCCGGAATGCTTTTAACATCAATGCCGTTTACGCTGTTGATAACATCGTTATCTTTCAAGCCAAGCTTCTCGATAATCCCATTACTGGGAATATTTTTCACACATAGTCCGGTTACGCGGTTGCCGGAAGTATCCAGATCCCGGCTAAACTGAAGCTGGTTCGCCTCGCGAGCAATTACCGGCAACCGCTCGACAAGCTCCCCTCTGGCTATTGTCAAGTTCGTCCCGTCTTCTCCGGCTGTTTTCTTTACAGTCAGAGAAGTCTGCTCCTGCGCCTCAAGATAAAAACGGCGGGTCTCCGTGCCTGTTTTCAACTCGACAA
>JAGYOO010000052.1 GCA_018399295.1 Candidatus Omnitrophota bacterium
ACCGGGCCATATAAACCAACGCATTTCAATCCCAGAGCCGCTGCCATATGCATCGGACCGCCGTCATTTCCCACCACCAGGTCCATTTTACTCAAAAGCGCTGACAGTTGACCAAGATCGGTCTTTCCAGAAAAGTCAAAAAGATCGGGGGACCGCAGATCTCCCAGCACCTCGGATATCTTCTCTTTATCCGACTTCGAGCCAAGCACATACACCTTAAAGCCTTTCCCGATTAATGCCGCGATAAGTTTCGCGTAACTTTCCCGCGGCCACTGTTTGAGCTTAGCGTTAGCTCCCCAAGTAGCGCCGGAAAAGGGAGCAATGGCTATTCTTTTTTTTAAACCTGCCTCCCCCACTACCCGTTCGGCCCAGACCTGATCAGCCTTGCTTACGTACAGTTGCAACCGCCGTTCCATTCCCTTTATTCCAAGAAAACACAGCAGATCCGCGTAGTAATCAATGACATGTTTTTCCGAAAACCATTCCAGTTCAAGTTTTCGGGTCAAAAACCGTCCACGACCGCGGCAGGAAAAACCGTAGCGCTTTTTTACCCCGGCAAGAAGCGCGAACAGGCTGTAATGATCAGTTAGAGAAAGATCTAACATCAGATCATACCTGCCCCTTCGCACGCGTCCCCAGGCCTCGGCCAGCATCCTGAAATATTTCATCCGGGACTCCCGGCGCACCCGTTTCAGATCCCCGCGGGAATAGCAAAGAAATTCGGATATACATGGATTATGCTTAAGAACCGCCAGGGATCCACTGTTACAAAGATAATCAATCCGGCTTCCCGGGAACTGTTTTGCCAGAGCGGCCAAAACCGGCGTGGTAAATAAGACGTCACCGATTCCGAACGGATTAACGACAAGGATGTTCATAATCAGAGTTGGTTCACGATTGAATCAATATCAACATAACGGTTTACCAGGTCCAGAACAATATTTGTCTTTGTCTTATCTTCAGGTCGAATCTTGACTTTCAGGTCATGAACCCGGCTGGCCGCGCTGTAGGTATCCTCTTTCACCAGAAGAACAGGGATATCAGTGCTTTTAAACAGTTCCAGCACTGAGGAGTGCGGCCTAATATTCCCAGTCAGCAACAAACCGGCGACTGAAGGATAGTCATCGGAAATGAGGTGCTTACTGATCGCGGTAATAATAAGATCCTCCCGGTCACCGGGGGTGATGATCAGACTTTTGTGTTCAATATAATTAAGGGCGTCATGAGGCTCCATCGCGCCGATCACTATATTTTCAACTGAAGAGCTTAAAAATGATTCTCCAAAAAGAACTTCCGCCCCCAATTCGTCTTTTATCTGAGCCATGTTCGGCTTACTCAGGGCCGGTTCATAAGGAATAACCCCCAATAACGGCAGCTTCTTTCGGCCAAGACCCAGGCGAACAAGTTTACTTATCTTTTCATACTTATCCGGATGGATCTTGTTGATGATCACTCCCAGTATCTCTACGTTTTCGCGATCGAATAAGGCCTTGTTCAGCACAACTTCATCAATCGGACGCCCCACCCCTCCGGAGGCGATCAGGATCACTTTTGATTTGAGGAGCCGAGCCACGCTCGCGTTAGACAGGTCAAACACTGAGCCAACCCCGGCATGCCCGGTTCCCTCGATAACTACAAGCTCATTATTCCGGGAGACATGCCTAAACCCCTCCTTTATTTGCCTGACCAGGAGAGGCCGCTCCGGTTTTTTGATGTACCGTTCCGTAAAACCTCGTTCAACCGCGACCGGGCTCATATCATGCAGCGCGTCTTTAAGATGATAGACATGTTCCATCAGGATCGAGTCCTCATCGATCTGATAGCCCTGCTCAAGAAGATAACGCTGTCCGACAGGCTTAATAAATCCGATATTCTTAAAGTATTTTTTCAGACAATAAATAAGCCCCAGACTTACCGTAGTCTTCCCGGCATTCTGTTGGGTAGCCGCGATAAAGATCCGCTTACTCACTGACCGCCACCTGTTCGTTATAAGTCGACTCCAGAGTCCGCACCAGATCGGTAAGGACCAGATTTACCGGAGCGGAGAGATTCAGGCTTTGAGCCTGGCGGACTATCGCCCCGTTTATATATTCGATTTCCGTTCTCCTCTTATTCAAAACATCCTGAAGCATTGATGAAATATTTTTGCCGGTAATCCGGGCTATCGACTCCGCCTTCTGTATCGGATCATCATAGATCAGTCTCACTCTTTTCTTTTTCGCGACCCGAACCGCTTCCGCGACAACCAGTGACATTATCTCCCGGGTCTCCTGATTCCGCACAAGCTCTCCATTGCGGATTCGGATCAAAGCGGTCTGCGCGTTTATCGCGGCATTGACCACCAGTTTGCTCCAGATAACCGAACTTATGTCCCGATTCAGACGGGTGTTCAGACCGGCCCTATTAAACACCTCACGGGCATTTCTCATCGCGGCCGTGTACTTTCCGTCCAGTCTCCCGATAACCGTCTCTCCGCGCGCCGCGTGAAAGACACGTCCCTCGGCTTTAAGAGTAGCTGCCTGGGAAGTCACGCCTCCTAACACCCGGTCCGATCCGGCGGTTTCCGCCGCAATCTCGATATTTCCCAGGCCGTTCTGAACGGTAAGAATAACCGGCCCTTTATTCGATAGTAACGGTTCCAGGCTTTTAACTGCGGATTCCGTATCAAACGCCTTAACGCAAATCACTGCCAGATCAGCCGCGTCAATGTCGCTGATTTTAGCGGTCACAAAAGGTTTCACCCGAAAAGAACTTTCAGTCGTATCAATCCTGACCCCGTTCTGCCTGATCCTTTCGACGCGTTGGGGATTATTATCCAGCAGCCAGACCTCAGCCGCCTTATTCTTCAGAAGATAACCGGCAAAAAGACATCCGATAGCTCCCGGACCGACTATCACGATCTTCATGCCGATTCAAACTCCTTCCATGCAGACACGGGCGAACCCGGTTCGGCCCGCCCGCGCAGCTGTAACGATCTGTTCTGCCTCATTTTTTATTACGCGTCTTCTCCATGAGATCCCGAACCGCCTCGCCGGCTATCTCTTTCGAACCCAAGCCAAAAGCCAAAGCCAGAGCCAGGCCAACGCTGCCCAGAATAATCGTTAAGAATTGAGAAAGAATAGTAATTCCAATGCGAAGCTGTTCCAGGGCGATAATTACCGCGAACACCACGATTATGACGTGTACCAGCATTCCCAGTCCCCGGGAATGAGAAAGCCCGGCATTTTCCGCGGTCGTTTCCACTACCCGCCGCAGGAAAACCGCGAATAGTGAACCGATAACCAGAACGATCATCGCCGCCAGCACGTTCGGGATATACAGTACGATCTTGTCCAGCAATTCAGCCACGATCGTAAGCCCGAGCACATTGGCCGTAATCATAATCACGATCAGCATTATCAGCCAGTAAACGATTACGGCAACAAGATCACTGATCGTGTACTTGATATCACCTTTTCTAAGATACTCGGAGAGACCGGAACTTTCACCCAGCTTGTCCAGTTTTATTGCCTTGAGGATCCGGGAAATAATACCGCGGGCGCTTTTAGCCAGGACCCATCCCACGCCAATGATGATCAGCGCCACCAGACTCAGAGAGATAAAGGAAACCATCTTTTCCAGCACCTCTCTTGCC
Organism: Candidatus Omnitrophota bacterium; assembly: GCA_018399295.1. Lineage (GTDB taxonomy): Bacteria > Omnitrophota > Gorgyraeia > B26-G9 > B26-G9 > M55B170. Next base: position 3,635 of record JAGYOO010000052.1, read on the forward strand.
GGATCGAAAAATAACGTCTCCATGCCGCCCTCCTTTCAGTAAAGCATCAGTCAAGCGCTTCTAAATGCCTGAGATCCTCATCGCTCATATGAAAAGAATGTTCCCCAGCGGGAAAGCTGCCTTCACGTACTTCCCGGATGTAAGCATCAATTGCGGTAACAGCTGTTTCGGAAAAATTCGCATACTGTTTCACAAACCGAGGGACACGGGACTGTGTCAGCCCCAGCATATCGGGAGTTACCAGAACCTGGCCGTCACACCCCGGACCAGCCCCGATACCGATTACCGGAATCTTAAGCCGGGAGGTTACTAGTGCTGCCAGTCTGTCGGGAACACATTCAAGCACCAGAGAAAAACAGCCCGCCTGTTCCAGCTTCCGGGCCTGCTCCATTATCCGCTGAGCGCTTTCGCGTTCTTTGCCGCGCACCTTCATCCCCTCACCTAAAGACGCGGTCTGCGGCGTCAGCCCCAGATGCCCCATAACCGGGATACCGATCCGGGTCAGGGCATTTGTCATAGAGAGCGAGTTTTCATCTCCTCCTTCGAGTTTTACCGCGTCCGCTCCTGCCTCTTTAAGAAAACGCCCGGCATTGGCAATGGTTAACTCAAAACTGATCTGGTAAGACATAAACGGCATGTCCGTGACAAGAAACGATGTCCGGCTTCCACGCCGCACCGCCCGAGTATGGTGAAGCATTTCCTCCATAGTCACGGGAAGCGTAGATTCGTACCCCAGAATCACGTTTCCAAGAGAATCCCCGACCAGAAGAATATCGACTCCGCACCTCTCAAGCAATACGGCTGTGGGGAAGTCATAAGCGGTCAACATGGTCAATCTGCGGCCTTCCTGCTTCATCCGCAGAAAATCCGAAACCGTCAGTTTCTTTTTCTTTTCCATAAGTTATAAGTATATCAAATTACGCGTCATGGAGCAACGATTTCAAGCATATCAGTTACAATCCAAAAACCGAAGACGAGTCGAAAAACAAAAATAAAAATTTGATTACACAGATTAAAAAAAGGATTACACAGATTAAAAAAAATTGTTTACCTGCCTGCCGGCAGGCACGGCGCTCGCAGCATCTTAGTCACTAGCATCTTAGCAAAGGATTAAAAATTGTTAACGCTTCGATCCTCTGTATTTTAGTTTTTCTGACTTCTGTCTTCCGTCTTCTGTCTTCTGTCTTCTGTCTTCTGTCTTCTGACTTCTGTCTTCCGTCTTCTGTCTTCTGTCTTAGGTCTTAGGTCTTGAGAAGAGTACATCATCAGCCTGAACAGAATCTGCTTCCCTCTCCCAACGCCTTCTAGAAGTTTAGCCTTTGCCTCCTGGTAAGCAAGGTTCGCCGTTTTGATCTGCTCAACCTTTGGCAGACATTCTCCGTAGCGGACAAAACGAAATATCTCAGTCAATACCTGCATATTTTCAGTCATGGCAACCGGTCGATCATTCAATAATATCTCTTCCGGAGTCATCCAGTCTTCTATCCTTTCTCCATTAAAAGCGAGTAAACGGCGCAAATTATAATACAGAATCCGGACAAACAGCTCCGGATGTTTCCGGAGTATATACCGCAGGCGCAGATTACGAATAAACTTTACCAGCAGCAGAAAAACTACGGGAAGAATCACCAGCCCGAATCCAGCCAGCAGGATGAGCAGCGAATGTTGAGAGGAATATTTTACAATCGATTCCTTTTCCAGCCCACCGCTTTCCTTTGTTTCCTTTGTTTCCTTTTTTCCCCTTTTTTCTTCTTTTTTTTCCGGGCCTTCCTGCCTTCCCGGGCGGGCCTTTTCTTCCGGCTCCGGCCTCCGGGCCAGCTCATCTTTTTTATTTATCAGAGGAATCGGAGCAGCAATCTTTTTACTATTGTTCACCCTGTCCGGAAATTTTTTTCCCTCGTCATTATCAGAGCCACCGGCAGCATCTTTTCCCTTTTCTCCATCATCTGGATTTTTAGAAGCTCTATCCTGCTTCTCACCCTGACCGTTTGAATCTTCTTTTGCTTCCTGTTCTCCCTTCTTCACGGAGGCCCTCCCCCCCCCCTGGCCTCTATCTTCCTGCGCAATCTGTTCAGAGAGCTCTTCCGAATCTGCCTGTTCCTGTTTTGTGCCGGAATGAGGGTCAGCTTTACCAGGCAAAGGAAGTCCGTCGGGAGATTCCAAGCCCTCTTCCGCTTCCCTTCCAGGCCAATGCTCTGGTTCAGTCCCGATATCATCAGCCGGTATATTTCCGCGGTCTGATTCTCCCTTTAAAGGGGACAAGGCGGCAAGTTCCAGTCGACCAGACCTGGTGCCGGGCTCTGACTCAACCAGCTGCTCCCGGTTGGGTTCGGAAGCATAATCCTGTTTAAAATCTCTTAAGTCCTCTTCGCTTGGCTTCGGTTGCGGCTTGCCGCTCAAATTGCCGTCTTTCCCTTGCGTAAGACCTTCCTGCAAACCGGAATCAGAAGGTTTTCCTTCTATTCCCTGATCTTTGCCGGCTAAGACTTTTTGAAACTCTTTGCGTTCGGACTCTTGTAAAAACTCCTCCAGCACGGCCAATTTCTTCTTCAACTCCCGGATCTCGTTTTCAACATTCCCCGCGTTTTCACGATAACGAATATCCGACCGGCTGTCCGCGCTCATGGTTTTCCAAAGGCGCGACAGGCTCTGTTTCTGCTTAAGCGCAAGTTCCAACAATCTTTTCTTTTCCTGAAAAATCTCCTCACCCGCTCCGTCCGGTTCATGCTGTTCAACTTCCCTGGCTTCCTGCCCCTGCCCTTTATCCCGAGATTCAAGAGGAGTAATCTGTTCGATAAAATCGGGTGGTTCCTGAGTTTTCGCCTCTTCCCGGCTCATCTTTATCCGGTTCTCTTCATATAAGGCGGTTGAAACATTCCGAATAAAAGCATCTTCTTCTGCCTGCGAATGGTACCGCTGCCCCAGCAAAGCCGGCAGCTCCGGACCTGGCTTGATCCGGAAATGCAGCGGAGAAGCACCGGGCCGGTCAAGGGCCAGTTTCAAGGACACGCGGGGAACCAGAAAAAAAACCAGGCTTCCCATAACTCCAATGATCCCGACATAAAGCAGGGACAGAAAAATCCGCCGGTAAAAATCAAGGCCGTCAAAGCTGAGCTGGCTATCGTCTTTACCCGCGCTTATCTGAAACAGGAACAGCAGAGAACCGGTTGCTGCCAGAGAGACACCGGCAAGCACGATATCCGGCAGGTGGCGATTCAGACAGACTGAAAACACCAGCGCGAACAGGGCCGACACATGCACAATATTGATTCTTCTGTGATCTTCATTAACAAAGCAGGCCAGAGCAATCAGACCCGCCAAAAACCGCAGCAACAACGGCAGCGGCTGATTCTCGTTTATCCAGATGTCTTGAAATATCCAGAAACCGCCAACAATTAGTAGCAGAGAAAAAAAATTCCGGATTACTGTTGAAGCGCGCGGTCCGGAACCAAAGGAAACAAGGAGCCCAGCAGCCGAGATCGCGGCAAAAACCGGCAGGAAATACCGGGATGGAAACAGCGGCCACAACGCGACCCCGGCGGACATAACAATCAGATAAGTAAAAAAATGATAGAGAAATTTAACTGACTGTTCTTTCATTAGATAAAATGCATCCTTAACTCGTCTTTATAACTGATAAAATAGGTCTCAGGATTCAGATCCCTTAAGGACTGCGACACTCCGCTTTTAACATTTCGGAAGGGACGTTGACTGCGAAAAGAGTCGAGATTTAAGATGATGGGGATAATCCCCAGATTCTTATGAAGTTTCATGAGTTTGAGATGATGGATCCAGTCCCGGCTTTGATCCGAAGTAATAACGATCAAAGCCGAACTGTAAGGCATCAATTCCTGACGGGAAACGAAAAACGGGGAGGGAATTTCCTCCCCGTCAGGTTGAACCGCGGCCAGTCTTTCTAAAATTCGGAAATAATGGTCCCTGCCTCTGGAGTAAGGAATATAGTCCGAATTCTTCGCAGAGGTCAACAACCCGAAAGAGGCATTCTTCTGCAAAAGCTCCCGGCATAAGGATGCCGCCACACTTACTCCGTATTCAAAAGCCGTATCCCGCCCTTCTCCGGAATCATTCTGCTTATGGCAATCCAGGAACAGCATGGCCTTCCATTGCGAACTCTGTTCAAAATGGCGGACCGTGAGTTCGCCCAGACGGGCGGTAGAACGCCAGTGGATCCGGCGCCATCCATCTTCCCGATGATACTCCCGTATCCCATAAAATTCCTCGTAATCACCGCTGATCCGGGTTGTCTGTTCTCCAAATCGAGGGGCCTTGGGACCGAGGATAAACGGAATTTTCTGGACAGGAAAAACACGCGGGTATACCG
>JAGYOO010000053.1 GCA_018399295.1 Candidatus Omnitrophota bacterium
AATCAGCCCGAACGCCACCAGCCCCGCCAGCCCGCGCAGCAGAGCTTTTCCCGGAGGGGATATGAACTTATAAGCTGATAAGCTAATGAGCTTCGTCCTCTTTAAAATTTGATTAATCTGATTTTAGAATGATTAATCTGATTAAGATGCTCGAGCACGAAGCGCGTGTCTTATCCTGAAATAGTTGACACTTTTTTCATTTACCGCGCTAATTTGATAGTATTCTTTTAACCACAGAGAACACAGAGTGAAAAATAAAAATTTCCTGGTCGGCAGGCAGGGAGATTAAGCTTTTGCACTCTGTGTACTTGCGCTTTTATACTCTGTGTACTAAGAAAATAACCGTCAGTATTTATTTAAAACAAAAAATAAGTCCACAGAGGTAAAAAAAGCTCAAAGAGATCCTGTTTTTTCTTTTCTCTGTGCCCTCCGTGTGCTCTGTGGTTAATTTTTTAATCTTTTTTACGCCGTTACCGCCTACGATAAGGGCATTATCGTTAGCGTAATACGTTGCCGATTTCATCTTATCCTGAAATTGCTACCACTTTTTAAGTTAAAATTAACATGTTTCTGCTGTAAGTCGCTGAATTATCCTTTGATTCATTGACAGGCTCCTTTTTGTCAACCATTTTCAGGATATGTCACGTTCTCTGCCCTCTCTACTCTTAAGTCTGCCTCTCTGTGTTCTCTATTATTATTCTCTGTGCTCTCTGTGTCTCTGTGGTTTAATTTTCTTTTCTTTTGTCTTTTGTCTTTTGTCTTTTGTCTTTTGTCTTTTTTCTGTCTTCTGTTTTCCGGCTTCAGACTTCTGTCTTCTTGTCTTAAGACTTAAGTCTTAGGTCGAGCTTATCGTTCTCAAGTGAGCAAAACGAACGTCCACATAGCACATAGCGGCGCTTCAGCGCCTCAGAAAAGCATAAAAAAAGACCCGGTTTTTTTCAACCGGGTCTTTCACTTTATTTCTACCCTGATTCCGGATCTCCGGCTACTGATTCTTTTTTATCTTTGCCCAGCTATCTTTAAGCGATACCGCTCGGTTAAACACCAGCTTGTCCGATACTGATTCAAGGTCCAGACAGAAATATCCCTGCCGCTCGAACTGAAATATATCCCCGGCCTTACTTCCGGACAGCGAAGGTTCTACGCGGCAGTCTTCAATAACCTTTAGTGAATCAGGATTCAGCAGAGATGTGAAGTCTTCTCCTTCTTCGGTCTCGGACGGGTTTTCCCGCGTGAACAGATGATCGTATATCCTTATCTCGGCAGGTAACGCGTGCCGGGCTGAAACCCAGTGAAGCGTTGCCTTTACTTTCCGTCCATCCAGGGCATCTCCACCCCGGGTTTCCGGATCATGGACGCAGCGCAGCTCTACAACTTCGCCGGCGGCATTCTTTATAACTTCCCGGCAGGTGATAAAATAGGCGTACCGCAGTCTTACCTCCCGGCCCGGAGCCAGACGGAAAAACTTCTTAACCGGCTCTTCCATAAAATCATCCTGTTCGATATAAAGCTCACGGGAAAAAGGCACCTGCCGCGTCCCTAAATCAGGGTCTTCCGGATTATTCACCGCGTTCAGGTATTCCTCCCGGTCCTCAGGATAATTCTCAATCACTACCTTAAGCGGCCGCAGCACTGCCATCCGGCGCGGTGCCCGTTTATTCAGGTCTTCGCGCAAAGAATTTTCCAGCACACTGATATCGATCAGACTGTTGAATTTGGCCACCCCGATCCTGGCGCAAAAGGCGCGGATCGCTTCCGGAGTGTACCCGCGCCGGCGCAGACCGGAAAGGGTCGGCATCCGGGGATCTTCCCAGCCGCTGACCAGTTTCTCTTGGACCAGCTGCAGAAGTTTCCGCTTGCTCATCACTGTGTAGCTTAAATTTAACCGGGCAAACTCGATCTGGCGGGGATGAAAGACTTCCAGCTCCTTTAAAAACCAGTCATAAAGCGACCGGTGATTCTCAAACTCCAGGGTACAGACCGAATGGGTAATACCTTCGATAGAATCACTCAGACCGTGGGCAAAATCATACATCGGATAAATGCACCAGGTATCTCCGGTACGATGGTGAGTGGCCCTGAGGATCCGGTAGACAACCGGATCGCGCATATTAAAATTTGCCGACGCCATGTCGATTTTCGCCCGCAGGGTGCGGGATCCATCCGGAAACTCACCGGCCCGCATCCGGATGAACAGGTCCAGATTTTCCTCTACGCTCCGCTCCCGAAAGGGGCTTTCCCGACCCGGTTCAGTCAGCGTTCCCCGAAACTGCCGCATCTCCTCCGGACTCAGATCACAGACATAGGCCTTGCCCCGCCGGATCAGTTCCAGCGCGTACTGATACAGCTGTTCAAAATAATCCGAGGCGTAAAACTCGCGGTCTTCCCAGTCAAACCCCAGCCAGCGCACATCCTGTTTGATCGAATCAACATACTCGACTTCTTCTTTACTCGGATTCGTGTCGTCAAACCGCAGATTACACAGCCCGTCGTAAGTCCGGGCCAGCCCGAAATTAAGACAGATGGACTTCGCGTGTCCGATATGCAGATACCCGTTCGGCTCCGGAGGAAACCGGGTGTGGACCTTGCAGCTAAAGATGTTCTGCTCAAGGTCTTTCTCGATTATCTCAGTAATGAAATTCTCTTTAGGTCTTTCCATAATGTTCTGATTGTACCGGGTTTAAGGATATCCGTCAAGATACGCTGATACTAACTCAGGATCAGGATCAGCCCGAAGATAACTTGAAAAACAGCGCCAATACGAAAGAAAATCAGAGATCGGCCGGCATACCATTCCACCAGATTTTGGGCCGCTCGCGCCTTCAAAAAGAAGAACGCCTTGAACAAGCCGATAATCCCGAACGCGGTAACTATTCTGGCCAGAATCCCCGGAACCTGAGCCGTAGCTCCGATTATCAGCCCGGAAAGAAACAGCGTTGCCAGAAATAACTGCCAGCGTAAAGACTTCCAGCTTTTTCTCTGCAGACGCTTACGAAGAAGCTCCGGCTTAAACAGGAAAACTCCTCCCATCCCTATCCATATAACACCGATCAGATTACTTAACATTTTCTCCTCCTTGAGAGATTGTAGCCCAAAACGCGGTCCTGGTAAAGAAAATTGGACTTCAGTATCAAACTATCGGAACAACATTTGCTGATTTCTCAGGAAAAACAGGAAAATGGTCATGAACACTATTTTAACCGAAAAGATCAGAGTCGGAGTAAGCGCCTGCAACTATGGCTGCAAGACAAGGTATAACCACCGGGGCTGGAGCCGGATCGAGGCCCTGGGACGGGAAAAAGATGACTTTATCTGGACACCGGTCTGTCCGGAGGTTAGCGCCGGTCTTGGAATCCCGCGGCCCGCGATCCATCTTTCCGGCGGCAGCGGCACCGACTTCTGGGACGGCAGCGCGAAAGTAAAAAATAAACATGGATCTGACCTGACGGAGGTGATGATCGAAGGCTCCCGCGCCGCGCTGGAGACCTTGCGACGGAGCGGCATTGAGGCCTTTGTCTTTACCGAAGGCAGCCCTTCCTGCGGCGTTTACCGGACCAGCCTTAAAAACAGACGCATGGGAAAGCCGCCGGGAATATTCGGCAGCCTGCTGCTGTCTGAAAGACTGTTCCTGATCCCCGCGCTTGATCTGGAAAGTCCCTGGAAGTGGTGGGACTGGCAACGCCGGCTGACTGCCTTTGTCTGGCTCAAGCAGCAGCCGCTTACGTCCAAAAGAGAAGTCTATGATGTCTGGCATATTTTAAAATACCTGTGCCAGGAGATCGATCGGCCTATCTCCGACCGGATCGGACACGAACTTGCCGGAATCAGAAGATTAACCCGAGAGAAGGCGGATCAGCACAGGTTTCAGATCGAGGATATCCTACGCCGTCCTTCCACACTTTCCCGGATTCAGGGGTCAATGCTCAAACATTACTCCCATTACCGAAAAAATCTCGGGTTATGGCCAATTGATGTCGAGCCTCCGGTCCTGGACAAGGGAAAGCGGAATTTCGTAAGCAAGCTGAGGATCCTGGAACGCAAGGCCTTTGATATCGGCATATTTTTCGGCGGCACTCCGGTCCAATACCGGCCAAACCGCTAGTCCTGTTTTTTCTTTGGCCCGCTTTTTTCCCCCAGCCGCCGGACTTCCTGCCGCAACTCTTCCAGACTGCGGGAAACAGCCTCTATATCCGCTCCGGATGCCGGTTCCTTGTCCTTTTCCCTGACGTCCGAGCCGACGAAAAAAGTGGTAAGCGAGGCCGTTACATAACCGAATACGCTGAAGGCATATACCGCCAGAAACAGGCACAGCATCCTCCCCTCCGGAGTTCGCGGCCAGTATTCGCTTCCCATGGTTGTAATCACCATTGCCGTCCACCAGACAAACTCGGCATAGCTCTCCACGTTTTCCGCGGCTTCTCTCTCAAACGCGTACATCCCGGCGCCGCCGGCAAGGATCACGATAACCGTCAGACCCAGGACAAACGGCAGCCCGCGCCGGCTCATGCTCGCCCCCAGAGCGCGCATTCCCCGGTTTACCGAGGCAAGCAGCCGGACCAGCTGGACTCCCCGCGCGGCCCGAAAGGCCCGAAGGACCCGCAGAGCGCGAAACACGCGGAATATCCGCAAAGCGGGGATTACCAGGGAGACCGCGGTAAGCCAGTTAGAACGGAGATACTTAAGTTTGCGGGGTGAAAGCGCAAACTCAACCACAAAATCAAAAATAAAAATAACCCAGATGATATTAAACAGCAGCAGAAAAAAGGGATTCAGGGTAAGCGTAAGGTCCACTATAAGCAGGATCAGCCAGACAAATCCAAAAACAAGCATCGGCATTTCCATCCAGTCGCGGAACTGCTCCAGGATCTGATCCCTTTCCCGCTCGATCTGCTCGTTATTTTCATCTCTCATCAGCCGTCCGCCGATTTCGGATTATTCACGTCCTGAAGCGCTGACTTTGACTGCCCTTTTCGGATAACCGCGAACGTTCCATCGGTCTCCAGGATAACGGCCTCGACATCCTCTAAAGAAGAATACCCGGCTGAACGCACTGCCTGCAGGATCTCCGGTTCGTTGACCCGTTCCTTTATTAGGGCCTGCTTCAGGGATTCACCCTGATAAAAAAGCATCTGCGGTTCAGACTTTATCAACCGGTTAAACAGTTTCATCCGCACCGCTGTCCAGGCCACCCCGAACTGCAGCCCGATCAGCACGAGAAAAGACACAGCGCTTTCACTTAAACTAATATTCGAATCAAGCAGGGTAGTCGATAGATTGGAACCGATCGCCACGGTTACCACAAGGTCAAAGGCGTTCATCTTTGATAAGATCCGTTTGCCCGAGACCCGGAGAAAAACCACCAGCAGCGCGCAGGAAAGAACTCCGATCACCAGCACCCGTGACAGAGAAAAGAAATCATGAAAGAATATATTCTGTTTCACGGAAAAAGTTTACCCCTTTTTCCTGCGAAAAAGAAATGGCTCTCCTCCTCTTTTTTCTGTTTTAAATACTGAAATAACGGATTCTTCGTAGAAAAACAGATTAGCAATTTCAGAGAAGCTTTGTGCCTGCCCTTAATAGTTTTAGGTGTAAGGTTTTAAGTGAAAAGAAAAAAGATGAAAACATCAGCATCTGGTAATCTACCGTGCGCCTTAGGAAGCGCAGGAGCAGTCCTATGTTTTGGTTTTTCCGTGAAGTGCTCACCTGAGATCCCCTTTTAGGGGTTGGGGGTCTTACAGGAAATGACCGAAACATTCGCTCCGAGCACTCCGTGCGCCTGCTTTCTTTGCCTACTTTTCCCAGGGTAAAATTTACCACGGGTAAATTTCCCTGCTGGACGCCATTTGGCGGTCATTTAATTAAGTAGCTGGGGGTGTCAGGACATCCCAGGGGGCAGGCATAGCCCCCTAAAAGCTTCCCTGAAATTCTAGAATAAAAACAGCCAGTTAAAAGTATAGTCTTGCTACGGACAAACCCAAAAAATCCAACTTACGAAGTTGGTCTGGTTCTTTATCCTTGTCTTAAGTCTTAAGTCTAAAATCTAAAGATGGTTGCTATGAGCTTATGAGCTATTGAGCTAGTTATCGCGTCTCCCCTTCCATATCCCGGCACCCGCCCGGCAGCCTGGATTGTTTTCAAAGCAACGGCCAGGTCGATAGTAGAGGTCTTGGGATATATCTTATATTCGGAAGAATAGGCAATGGGCGTAAAGTCGGGCATAATTACGTTGGCTCCGGCCATAAGGGCCAGACGCTGTCCGTCTTGATTCAGGCTGGCCAGGGCAGTGGTTGCCGGGATATGGCTGAACGGGACCAGGAGCCGGGCTAAAGAAATCATGGTCAGGGTGGTTTTTAAGGAACCGCAACAGCTGTCTTTAAGCGGAGTGTCCGGCTGCGGGATAAACGGCCCGATCGCCGTCATCTCCGGAGCGAACTCCTGAAGAAACAGCAGATCGTCGGCAAGATCCTCAACGGTCTGGCCGGGCAGGCCGGTCATATTTCCGGTGCCAACCTGAAACCCCAACTCCCGTAACAGCCGCAGATGCCTTAATCGGCCGTCCAGGTCCCGGCCAGGATGCAGATAACGATAGAGACGGGGATTCATAGTCTCAAACTTAAGCAGATACCGGTCAGCGCCGCAGGCGCGCAGCGCCTTGTAATCAGTCTTCGACCGTTCACCAAGAGAAAGAGTGACCGCGATATCCGGGAAAAAACTCTTAATAGTTTCCACCATCCCACATAATTCTTGCCCGCCGCACTCCAGGTCATCTCCGGACTGCAGGACCACAGTCGAGATCCCCGCCCTGACTATCTTCCCTACGGTGTTAAGCACTTGCGCCTTATTCAGACGATAACGCTTCAAATTGTTAGTCTGACGCAGGCCACAGTAAAGACAGCCGCGGCAGCAGTAGCTGGAGAAATTGATAATCCCGCGGATGATCACATCCGGTCCGCACACCCGCTTTCGCGCCAAATCCGCCATTTTCTCCAAATCTTCTTCCGGACGACTAAGATTATCGATCAGCTTTTGACGGTCGAAATCTGATTCGCGCATAATTTTAAAAGTAAACGTCCCGCTTACCCTTGCGGACCTGTTCATACAACCGCAGGAATTCTTCAACCCGATTCGGCACCCGGCGTTTTATCTCCTCGATCTCTTTCTGGATCAGCTTTTCCCCGACCTGTCGGGTCTCCTCCCCGGCAAAGTCATCCAGCCATTCCTGAAACGTCAAGACCGCGTTCAGCTTGCAGAACTTTCCTTCCACCCCACTGCGCAACAGGTCCATAATACATTTCCCGGTTCGGCCACAACGGTATCCCGCGGTACAGAAAGAAGTGATGTAACCGAGTTCGCTGAATTCGCGAATCAATTCCTCCAGACTCCTGGTATCGCCAAGCAAAAACTGCTGGCGGGGAGACTGCTGCGCGACATAATTTTCGCTGTAGGCCCCGATTCCCAATCGGGTCGAGGCGTCGGTCTGGGTATATCCCAATTTAAGAGCCTGAAGCCGGATCTCCGCGCTCTCCCGAGCAGTGATGATCATCCCGGTATACGGGATAGCCAGGCGCAGGACGGTTATAAGAAACAGGAAATCAGAATCACTGACCCGGCTGAATTTATCCGGAGAGCATAGAATATTATCCGCCGGCTCAAGCCGGGGAAAGGAGATGGTATGCGGCCCGATGCCAAACCGATTTTCCATTTCCCGGGCATGCGACAGCAGTCCCAGCACCTCAAAACGCCAATCCTCCAGCCCGAATAAAACTCCGATGCCCACGTCATCAATTCCCGCCTCCATGGCCCGATGCATACAGTAAAGCCGCCAGTTGTAATCCGCCTTGGGTCCGATCGGATGCACTTGC
>JAGYOO010000054.1 GCA_018399295.1 Candidatus Omnitrophota bacterium
ATTATGTTCGCTCAAGAGGAAGGGTTTAAAATGACCTTTGTAGCACCGTTTTTCGTGGAAAGAAAGATAAAGCCGATCCGCAAATATCGGGAGATATTAGACAGACTTCAGGCAAAGTATCAGTGTCCCGTTCTTGACGTTGCCTCTGTTTTTGAATCAGATTCGCCAAGCCTTTTCTTCCAGGATATCTGTCATCCTGCCGAATCAGGAAATCAAAAGGTGGCGGACGGGATCTTCCAGATGCTTCAGGAGGGGGGTCTATTGAATTTAGATCAGGAGTGGAAATGAAGATTGTTCTCGTTAATATGCCGTGGAAAAAAAATGGTTGCTGGGGGGTACGGGCAGGCTCCCGTTGGCCCCATTTAAGGGATCGGACGGAAATCAATTATTTGCCGTTTCCCTTTTATCTGGCCTATGCCGCATCTTTACTGAAAAAAAACGGGTTTGCGGTAACTTTGATTGACGCGATTGCCGAACAGATGTCCTATAATGCTTTTAATCAACGGATTAACAATTTACGCCCCGATCTTCTGATCGTGGAGACCTCTACAGTTACTTTGCTTCACGATCTCAAACTCCTCCGCGGGTTGAAAGGGTGCGGGGCGATTGCTCTCTGCGGTCCGGATGTTAACATCAGGCAACCCTCGTTTCTGAAGGAACATGAGTTTATCGACTATGTCATGTTCGGGGAGTATGAGGCCACGGCGCTTGAGCTGTCGCGGGCACTCTCCGGACAGTTCCGGCCGGCTGACATCAAAGGTCTTATTCACCGGGACAAGGGAAGGGTTATCCAAAACGCAACGCGTCCGCTTATTCCGGAGCTTGATTCTTTGCCATGGCCATTGCGGGAACAGCTGCCGCTTAAACGCTATAATGATTCTCCCGGGGATATTCCCGTTCCCTGCGCATCAATGTGGGCCAGCCGCGGATGTCCCTACCGTTGCAGCTTCTGCCTCTGGCCGCAGGTTATGTATTCCGGAAGCATTTACCGGGTCCGGGATCCGGCGGATGTAGTGAAGGAGATGGAATATCTCGTTCGCAAACTTGGTTTTCGCTCAATCTACTTCGACGATGATACTTGGAATGTCGGCAGAGAGAGGATGCTCTCTTTTTGTGATGAACTGGAAAAGTCCGAGCTCAGGGTCCCCTGGGCGATAATGGCGCGGGCGGAACTGATGGATGAAGAGCTGCTGGAAAGGATGCGGGCGGCAGGGCTTTTTTCAGTAAAGTATGGGATCGAGTCTTCTAATCAGCAGCTGTTAAATAATATCGAAAAGGGCTCGGACCTGAAAAAGGCGGAGGAAGTAATAAAGTATACGAAATACCTGGGAATCCGGACTCACCTGACGTTTACTTTCGGTCTGCCGGGAGAGACGGAGGAGACGGCGCGACATAGTATTGACTACGCTTGCCGGCTCAATCCGACATCCGTTCAGTTTTCTCTGGCTACGCCTTTTCCCGGAACCCGGTTCTATGAACAGATGAAACGCGACGGTTTTATCGTCAGCAAAAACTGGGGAGACTTCGACGGGAATTACCGGAGCGTTATCCGTACGGCCGCTCTGGAAGCGAATCAACTGGTTCAGATCCGGCAGTTTGCGCTGAAAGAATGGGACAGACATTGCCTGAACCGGCGGAAAAACCCTGATGTTCCCCAAATCACGTTGAGGTCCAAAACCGTCGCGGTCTTCCGGGAAAAAGGAATTTGGGCTACAACGTTGAAAATACTGTGTTATATCATTCGGCGACTGATCATCCTTCCGGTTCGGCTGCGAAGAAGCGCTGCCGGTAAGATGCTGCTGGTGGAGGAGTCTATCGGACATGAAAACCTGAAGGTGGTGTTCAGTGAGGGCCGGGTCCGGCTGTTTTGGAAAAATAAGGAGTTTACAAAAGACGTCGGATTGAACACCTCGCTTCACAGCGGGCCCTGTTGGTATGATTCTTCTCAGGCTAACTGGAAGCTGGAAAAGGAATCTGCGGATTCAATTGTCGTGAGGCTTAAATGGGACGCGATACCTTTAAGGCAGATTTGGAATTTAAAGATCGGCCCGGACGGTATTCTGAACTGGCAAAGCCGGATGCTGGTGGAAAAGGAAAGGGAAGTACTTGAGTATAAGGCCGGGATCATGCTGCCGGATAAGTACCGGTTGTGGCAGGACGGACTGGGAACCGGGCGGTTTCCTCCGGTCCGCGGCTGGGAGGAAATCGAGTTGTACAACCCCGACTCTGTTTCTCTTAAGGTCCGTACCGATGTCTCGAATGGTCTTCCGGAAATAGAGATGTTCCGTAATGCCGGTCATCCGGATACGGTTTTCCCCCAGCTGCAGAACTCGGATAAGAAGTTGGGAGCGCGTCTGATGCAGATGAGGCGGCTTCGCTTGGATAGATTTCCCCCGGGTGAATATTTATGCTTTGATTTAAGTCTAAGAATAAATGATGCTTTGGCGGGCCAGTCGCTTGATGAATACCGCCGGCCCGTGCCGCTCAGGTTTTTCAAAGAGCAGCTGGCGGGTAAGGGCTTGCTCCGGATCTTAAAGTATCTGCGGCCTTCCCGGATAAAGGAATATTATTCCGATATCCTCGGAGTTCTCGATGGAAGTCGGGCCTTCGGTGGCCCGCGGTTCGCGCAGATAGATCTTACCAACGACTGCAACAATGATTGTGTAGCCTGCTGGTGTAATTCTCCTCTTTTAGGAGATAAAAAGATCCCGGAGAACGTAAAAAATCAGTATCTTCCGTATGATCTGGTTATCCAGACAATAGAAGAGCTTCATTCCCTCGGGACAAAAGAGATATATTTCGCCGGCGGAGGAGAGCCGTTTATGCACCCGGATATACTGGCGATAATCAGCCGGGTCAAGGAACTCGGGCTTGGCTGTTATATTAATACCAATTTCACCTTGGTCAATGAAGATATAATAAAACGACTGGCGGACCTGAAAGTGGATCACCTGATCGTCAGCGTGTGGGCTGGGACGCCCCGGACGTATTACCTCACTCATCCGAATAAGTCGGAAGAGATGTTTGGTCAGATCAAGGGAATGCTGAAATTATTAAACTCTCTGAAACAGGATAAGCCCCGGGTAAATATCTATAACGTGATATCCAATCTGAATTGCCGGGAGTTGGAACAGATGGTGGACTTTGCCCAGGAGACCGGGTCTGATTCGCTGGAGTTTACGGTGGTCGATACAATTCCTAATGCAACCGACGTTCTGATGCTGAATAAGCAGGAACGGGAAATAGTGGTAGAAAGCTGTCGTCGCATTCAAAAACGGCTGGAGACCGAGCTGAAAGATAAGATCCAGGTCCTGCAGTTCGAGCAGTTTATTCGCCGGGTCCGGTCCGACAGCGCCGGGAACGCCGAGTATGATAAAGAGGTTCTTGAGGAAATGCCTTGTTACGTGGGGTGGATCTTTACCCGGATTCTTGCTGACGGCAATGTTAATTTTTGCCTGAAAGCGCATCGGGTTCCGGTTGGAAATATCTATGCCCATACATTCTCTCGCATTTGGAACGGCCGGCGGCAGCGAGAATACCGCCGGCGCGCCCTGTGCGCTCCCCGTAACGATCCATTCTTTTCTCTGATCGGAAATGATCCCGACTCAACGAACGGATGCTTTAAAGGTTGTGATGATCTTGCCCGGAATATTAGAATGCATAAAAAAATGCAGTCGCTCTCGCGACCGGAATTTTATGTTCTCCGACTGGTATTGCTCTGGAAAAAAATATTCTTGAGACTTAGAGGGGAAGGGAAGGAGGACCGCGCCGCCGCTCTTCGTGAACGTGAGACAAAGCATTCTTCTCTTAAAAAGAACAAGACCTCCCTGGAATTTCAGGGAGACGGGGTCAGAATTTTTCGGGACGGAGAGGAGTTGACCCGGAGCGTGGGTATGGCCTCTTCCCTCTGCGTGTATGGGCTCTGGTATGATTCTTCCCGCGCCCGCTGGCAGATAGTTCAGGCGGGTAAAAACGAGTTGGTTCTTTCGAATGAATGGGACGGTCTTCCCGTAAGTCAGGAGTGGCGGTTGACGTTGAACGACGAGCGGGTAGTGGACTGGAAGATAAGTCTGAAAGTGGATGAGAGGGTGGATATTGAGGCGGATAAGGTAAGCCTTATGCTTCCGAGTACTTACGCGGAATGGAGAAGTGGCAGTCAGAGCGGCCGCTTTCCCATATTTACAGGATGGAAACAGATGCGGTTACGTGAAACCGGAGATAAACGTGTATCTGTTTCCGGTGCGGGACGACGATTCCCCGGGCTTACCTTGGATTTTGAATCAAGTCGGGAATTTGTTCCGGAAATACAGAATTCGGACCGGTCTCTCAGCGCCCGGGTTATTTCAGCTAAAAGGGAGTATGGTCCGGACAAAGTGATGGGCCCGGGGCTGTATCCTTTTTTTCAGGGAAGGATTGTTATTGATGAATGAAAACCGGGAGCTGATAATCATTAACTGCCCACCCTGGGGAACAGTCATGCCACCTTTAGGCATTGCCTGTCTTTCCTCGTATCTTCGCGGCCGGGGCTTTTCCTTGGCGGTTAAAGATTTGAATAACGAACTTTTTCGGAATGCCGCCCAAGAGAGGGAATGGTGGAAACTGTCAACTATCAATCAAATTCCACCGCCGGAAACAGCACGGCGGCTGTTTGATTTTTGTCTCAGTCAAAGTGAACCGGCGGGAATTGAGGAATACAGGGTGGTGGGCTTTTCGGCGAATAATCTTACCAGCACGCTATTTGCCGGTATGATGGCAAAGGAGATAAAGTCCCGATATCCGGATAAGCTCATCGTAGTTGGCGGGCCTGGATGTTATCACGGCTGGGACCGTAATCCGGCGGATAACGGCTGTGTGGATTTTTTCGTGATCGGAGAAGGTGAGCTTGTTTTGGAGAATATTCTGCTTCAGCTCCGGCATCAGGGACGGGTAGACAGGCCGGTTCCCGGACTGCTGGCAGGAAAAGGCCGGAAACTGTCTTATTTGCCGGCTGCGTCCGTTGTGGATCTCGACAGTCTCGGACATCCTGATTTCCGCGAGTTTGATCTTAAAGACTATGGAACCGCGCAGGGATACCGACCTCTGCCTATGCTGATTAGCCGTGGCTGCGTTAACCGTTGCAGTTACTGCATTGACTGGTACATGAACCGCCCGTTTCGCTGCCGCAGTGCAGGAGATGTGGTTGATGAAATCGAAAGTTACGTTACCCGTTACGGGGTTACTCATCTGGAATTTAATGATCTTCTCTGTAACGGAAATCTTCCCAGGTTAAACAGGATTTGTGACGGTATTATAGATAAAGGGATTAAAGTAAGCTGGATCAGCTATGCCGCCATCCGGAAAAATTTTAGATCAGAGTTAATGGAAAAGATGCGCGAGGCCGGATGCCAGAGTCTTTGCTACGGATTGGAAAGCGGATCGGATGCTGTCTTGCGCCGGATGAACAAACATTATACGCGGGAAGACGCTCGTCGTGTTATTCAGGAGACCGCAAAGGCCGGTATCAGTGTCAGCGTAAATCTGATAGTCGGTTTCCCGGGAGAAACAGAGGATGATTTTCTTCAGACCCTCAGTTTTGTGAAGGAAAACCAAAAGACCATCAGTCAGGTCACAAACGTTTCGTCATTTATCCTGATGCCTGGGTCTGATCTGTTCGTGTTTCCAAATCAGTTTAAAGTTCAGATCGATCCGGATGACCCGGGGAGGTGGACGGATGAGCACGGGTTGACCCAGACAGAGCGAAATGATCGGGTGCGGCGGACAAAAGAGCTTCTGGCTGAGTTGAAAATACCGAATTTAATAATCAATTGCCAGTCCCGGGAGACGGCGTATGAACCTGCATCTTTGGCCGGCAACCCGATTTCTTCGAAGAGCCGACAGCTGAAGGCAGCGTCTCCGGCGGCGCCCGGCCGAGGTGCTCTTAAACTTGTGATGCTGGGGGTACTGGTATTGGCAGGGCTGGTTATTGATCTATACCTTACTATAATAAAAAAAATGCGGGGGTCCGTGATCTTTCCGGGAAATTGACCATGAAAATTCTGATGATCCATCCCCATGATCTTTTTTCGTCCCAGGAACCCTGGACAATCCGGATCAAAAAGTTTGCCGCGGTTTTTAAACGCAATGGGCATGATATCCGGATGGTATATTATCCTCTGGACAGTTCACGCGTCCGGTATCCGTTTAAACGTGATGGGATCGAATATTTTCCCTGGAGCCGAAAAGTCGGTCTCCGGCCGCTGTTAAATAACCTGAAACAGGCGCGGCAGCTGGGGGCCTGGGCCGACATGGTTCATTTGCAGAAATGCTTTTATCATGCCGCTCTGCCGGCACTTTGCGCCGCCTATTTGAACAACAAGCCTTTGCACTACGACTGGGACGACTGGGAGATTAAGATTTTCAACCATTCGGCGAAACAGCCCCTGCTTATCAGGTTTTACCTGGGAATGCTGGAACGGGTTCTGCCGCTTCTGGCGGAGTCGGTTTCAGTTTCCAGCCGGAGGTTGGCGGAAGAATGTCGGAAGTACGGAGTCCCGGAAGGCAGGATCTTTCCGGCCCCGGTCGGGGCGGACCTGGAGATGTTCAATCCCGGCGTTTCCGGTCTGCGTGTTCGCGAACGTTACAATATAACCGGGGAGATGGCGATATATATCGGTCAATTGCACGGCGGACAGTACGCGGAACAGTTTATTCGCGCGGCAAAGATGGTACTTAACCGTCGTCAGGGAACAAGGTTCGTGGTCGTGGGTGACGGATACCAGCGGCAGGAGCTGGAAAAATTCAGCCAAAGGCTCGGGCTGGAAGGGCAGATGCTTTTTACCGGACCGGTGCCGCATGAGGAGATGCCGCAGTATGTCGCCGCGGCCGATGTCGCCGTGGCATGTTTTGAGGCTAATGATATCACCGAGTGTAAGAGCCCGTTAAAAATAGCGGAATATCTGGCCGCGGGTAAGGCCATTGCGGCCAGTGACGTGGGG
Organism: Candidatus Omnitrophota bacterium; assembly: GCA_018399295.1. Classification (GTDB taxonomy): domain Bacteria; phylum Omnitrophota; class Gorgyraeia; order B26-G9; family B26-G9; genus M55B170. The sequence goes on from JAGYOO010000054.1 coordinate 6,975, forward strand.
GAAGTTAAGCGAATGCTCGGCGGGGCCGGGGTCCTGGCTGTGCCTGGAGACGCCGGTTCTCTGGCGGAGACGATTATCCGTCTGTTTGAAGATGAGCCGCTACGCAAACGGCTTCAATTAAAAGCCAGACAGCGTGCAGAAGAGATATTTAACTGGGAAAACACGGCAATTAATGTGCTGAAGGCATATTCAGGAGAAAAGCAGGGGACAAGAGGGTAATGAAAACTCTGTCAGTAGTAATCCCGGTGCATAATGAGCGGGAAAATTTAAATGATTTGAACCAGGAGCTTAACGAAGTTCTCGAGGCCTCCGAGTGGGAATATGAGGTTATTTATATCGATGACGGCAGCTTCGATGGAAGCGGGAAGATACTGCAAGAGATTCAGGGCCAATCTTCCAGAATAAAAATCGTGGTTCTCGGACGGCGGTACGGGCAGACCATGGCCCTGGCCGCGGGAGTGGATCAGGCAAAGGGAGAGATCATTGTTACGATAGACGCGGATCTGCAGAATGATCCGCGTGATATCCCGCTACTTCTGAAAAAGCTTGATCAGGGGTATGATCTGGTCAGTGGCTGGCGGAAGAACCGAAAGGATTCATTCTGGCTGAGGCGGCTGCCGTCGGTTCTCGCGAATTTCCTGAGCTCGTGTTTGAGTGGAGTAAGAATTCATGATCTTGGCTGCTCTTTAAAAGCTTACCGCAGAGAGATTCTCGACGAAATCGAATTTTTTAACGAGATCCACCGGATGCTGCCGCTTTACGCTGCGGTGCATGGGGCCAGGATAGCCGAGGTCCCGGTAAACCATCGTCCCCGGAAAACTGGTTGTTCCAAGTATGGCTGGGG
>JAGYOO010000055.1 GCA_018399295.1 Candidatus Omnitrophota bacterium
GAATCCGGCCTGAAGCAGTGCGGCGTAAACATCACTGCCGGTATGATCAGTGTTCAGACAGGCGATACTTATCTCCGGCGCCTTCCGCCCCGATTTTTTAAGAAAGAAAACTATCCGGGGAAGCGGATACCCGGCCTCTTTCAGCCCGTTTATAGTACTTTTAATATCATCCCCCTTAACAGCAAAAACTTCCGGAAGATCTGACTGCTGATTCAGCAGTCTTGAATAAGCTCCGGAACTGGCGCCAGGGGTAAAAGTTACCGGCTGGGCCTCAGCCGCCGAGGCCGACTGTTCGGTAAGCGGTTCCACTGCCAGAACAGCTTGCGGGCAAATTAACAATATCGTACCGAACAGCAGTAAATACTTCATCAATTCCCCTCCCCCATTTTTTGAAACCTCTGCTCCTGAAATTTCTGCCAGTTTCCCAGACCTTCAAATCCCCGATCCGGACCGTTCGTCCGGGTCTGCTGATCGAAAAAAACACTCATCTTTGCTCCACGCAAATGATCCGGAACTGCCGCGTTTGCCTCCTTCTGGGTATAACCGGACTGAATCAGGGCCGAGTGCACCTGTTCTGACTCAAATCCGGCACTTAGGCAAATAATGCTTATTTCACCCGCGCTCGCGGAGGTGCTGTTTTTTATCATTTTCACTATATTCTTTAACTCAAATCCCGACTCTTTCAGCGCTGACGCAAGCTCTTTGGCCGCGCCGACCTCTCCCGGACCTTTTTCAACAGCCGCCTCAGATCCTAAAGAAGAATACGGGACCTGCTTAACTGCAATGTTCTCCCGTAAAACCGGACGAACTTCCGCCCCTTGTTCGGAACAAAACTCCGCGGGTTCCGCCTTTACCGCCGGCGCAACCGCTGGTATGGATATCATGAATATTATGATAGCGGTCCACTGCTTAAACATTAGTTTTCCTCAGGATAAACGCTGTTGTTAAACTCGGCCCGGAAAATCAAGTCTTTGAGAATCTGCTCGGTAACCGGCTCTAACTCTGTTAGTTCTATCCCTAATTTATACTTATTCTGGTACGGAAGCTGGCATATCCAGACGATCCTTCCTCTAGCCTGGATCAATTTGACATACTCGCTTGAGTAGACCTGGAGCCTGATATTTTCATTCATGCCATAAAAATCAAATGAAAGTGTCTCAATCCCAACCATGCTAATATTCCGGCAGAAAGAATTTTTCAACATATTAGCTCCCGGAGTATTTATCTGCATTATCTGGATCGGGCACTCCATCCGGTACCGCGGGAATCTCCTCCTGTCTTCTCCGCATTCCTTTGATTCCAAATTTTCGACTCGCATTCTGACTCACCTTCTTTCTTGCATGGTATTTTAAACAACAAAACGCCGAATCTATATCACCGATTCGGCGTTTTTTCAGTCAATATAATCTGGAATACAGGCGGAGCGCGCGATCCCTGAACCGCGCACATTACCAGTCTTTTAGCAATAGATTTATTAAGTATTACGAAAGAAAGCAAAACCAATGCGAATAAATTAAAATTCCACATAGGTAATTCAGCGGCCTGAGGGGGGGCATTTCCGGTAGCAACATCCGGTGAATTAATAATCAGAGTTGACTGAGTAAGCTGTTTTCCGACTTGATCAAGCAGCGATCGCACCGGATCCACAGCCGCCAGAGTAAAATCCACCTGAGTAAGAAACAGCGCCTGAATGAGCAGGACTGCTGCCAGTTTAAGCCAAAAGCCGTTTTTTATTGTTTTATCTTTCATGGCTATCCCTTAAAAAATAAAAGCCAACCTGCACTCTTCGGCAGCTCGGCTGTCTTGGCTTGCTAGCTCGTTGTCGGTGCGCCCGGCGATCATAGCAACTGCTTTAGACCCGTAGCTTTGCGCCCCCCGATTTCTCGAGGTTTGCCTCCCGTTCTCGCGGGACCCCAATTGGGGTTTTCGGATTTGTTTTCTACTTAGTTAAAATATTTAAAATGTCTTTTCTAATCCTGAATTAAGTATAACATACAACTCTTTTCGCGTCAAATATTTTTTAGGGTGAGATTCTTCCTGAAAATCAGCTGGACTTTCCCGAAAGCATGGAGTCAATTTTCTCTATTTTATCATTCAAGTGATTCAGCATCCGGATAATCTCAGATACCGTATAGATCAACAAAAAATAAAGAGCTCCTCCAAGCAGAAAGACAAAACCGGCGAACCATGGCGCGTCCGCTCCGCCTCTACCAATAAACGTAAGCAGGGCAATTCCCGCGAAAAATACTACAGCCACCCAGGCCAGAACCTTAAAAATTAACTGAGCCGTCTGAAGGAACTTAAAATCACTGTTCATTACCCCTCCTTAAATTAAGCGTGAATAAAGATTTCCCGAATCACCAGGCTTGCGGCGCCCAGACATACTGAGTTTTCTCCCAACCGGGAAGGAATAATTTTTACCATACTTGCCGGCTCTTCAAATGCCAGACGCCGCACCATTCTTTTGATCGGCTCAAGGATGAGATCCCCCGCCAGTTCCATTCCACCACCGATAATGACTATCTCAGGATTAAACAGGTTGATCAGATACGCGATCCTTACCCCAAGATTTAGACCGGCCTTTTCCAGTATCTCAATTGCCGCCTCATCATTCTGCCGGGCAGCCTCAACCACCATTGGCACATCTATCTTAGCCAGGTCATCCTGGCACAATTCCTTGATTAGGGTCTGGCGGCCGGTCTTCACCGCCTCCTGCGCCGCCTGAACAATGCCAAGGTTAATGCTGCCAGGCCGGAATAATCCAAGTTCACGAGTCAGCTCCTCCCCCGCGTTCTCAAAATTTAACTGAACCTCACCCGCGCTCCCACCGGCTCCGGCATAAATCTCGCCTTTGATGATAATCCCGCACCCAACGTCGGAAAACATATACAGTACATTTTCGATTTCCGCGTCCAGGCCGATCCTTTTCTCTCCAAACGCGGCCACAGTGGCGTCATTACCAACGAAAGTCGGGATTCCAAACTCCCGCTCAATCAGATTTTTGATAGAGATATAACTTGCCGCCGTTTTCCCCCGTTTAGGATCAGTATCCCGAACCGTTCCTGCCTTCGCGTCAATAATACCGGAAAGCCCCAGGCCCAGCCCCCGGATCTTCTTGGCCTCCACCTGCCCCCGCTCAATCACCTCATATATCAGCTCGATCGACTTGCTGATAACCTCCTCCATAGAATCACTCGGACGGGGCTTTTTCACCTTGGTAATCATATTAAGCGAAAGATCAGTAAGAGCGGCGATTATATATTCAGGTCCGATATCAATACCGATAACAAAACAGTTTCGACTGTTAAGTTCCACCAGTGTCGGTTTTCTTCCGCCGCTGGAAATATCCAGACCCTTTTCAATGACCAGATCTTTTTTAATATAGTTATTAACATAGTTTGAAACAGTTACTATATTATACTTCGTTATCCGGGACACCTCTGTACGGGTTACCGGGCCATACCTTCTTATTACCTCGAGAATATCAAGATTCTTTCTTTCTCGATCAGATAAGATCTGATCTTTAAATACCGCGCCTTTCATATCTCCTCCTGCATTTCATTCTTTATTTTTATTCAATACTTTAAAAACTAAACAAAAAAAATTTAAACCATAAATAAGTCAACGACTTAATACATTTTTAAATAACATAAAAAGTATAACACCACGGTTTTTCACTGTCAAGAAAATCTGAAAATTATTTCACATCCCTCTGCGCCAGGTAGTTTTTTCCTTTTTATCTTCCAGAATAACTCCCGCCTCATTCAGCCGGGCCCGGACAAGATCCGCGTACCGATACTCTTTCTTTTCCCTTAGATAACGACGCACCTCTATAATAATTTCCATCAATCGGCCGACAAGCTCATCTTCCCCTCCCAAACTCGCAGACTGGAACAGGCCAAGTACCTCTCCCCTTGATTTAAGGAGCCGGGACAGGGCAACAAGATACCCCTTTTTCGCTTCTACGGTCAGGGACTCATCTTCAAAAGTCTTATTGCCGGAATTGACAACCTCAAACAGAACGGCTAGCGCCTCGGCAGTATTAAAATCGTCTTCCATGGCCTCCTGAAACCGACAGCTGAACCTCTCAAGCTCCCGGCTTGACTTTTTATCCAAAGAAACCGCTTCCCCCCCTGTTTTTTTAAAATCCTCTACCCGGCTGAAAAAAACGCTGAACCTTTTCAAGGCACTCTCGCTCTCTTCAAGCTTCCGTTTACTGTAATCAACCGGATGGGAATAATGGCTGGAGAGAAAAAGAACCTTCAGAGCATCAACTGATGCCTGATGAATAACATCATTTAAAGTAACGAAGTTATTCAGGGACTTGGACATTTTTTCATTCTCCACTGTTACCAGTCCGTTATGGATCCAATACCGGGCAAAAGGTCTTCCCGCGCCCTGGGCCTGAGCGATCTCGTTTTCGTGATGTGGAAATATCAAGTCGCGGCCTCCGCCGTGTATATCGAATTCCGGCCCCAAATACCGGGTGCTCATGACAGAGCATTCAATGTGCCAACCCGGGCGGCCTCTCCCCCAAGGGCTTTCCCAGGAAGGCTCTTCAGGTTTTGCCTGTTTCCAGAGCGCGAAATCCAACGGATCCAGCTTGTTTCCTTCCGGACCGATCCGGGATCCGGCAATCATCTGATCCGCACTCTGGTGGGACAGCTTCCCATAATCAGTAAACTTTCTAACCCGAAAATAGACATCACCGTCGGCTGCATAGGCCATTTCTTTATCAATAAGCTCGCTGATCATCTCGATCATGTCCGGAATATGCTCAGTAGCCCGCGGCTGCACTTCCGGTGGCAAGATTCCGAAAGCAGCCAAATCGCGTTCATAGGACTCGGTATACCTTGCCGCGATCTCCCTTACTTTATCATCAAGTCCAGACTTGGATACGGCTTCCGTGCGTGCCCGATTGATTATCTTATCGTCGACATCCGTAATATTTCTCACCATCCGCACCTTGAGCCCGGAAAATTCAAGATAGCGGCGGATAAAATCGAATACATACGCGGCCCGAAGATGGCCGATATGGCTATCGTCGTAAACTGTGGGCCCGCAAACATAGATACTCGCCTGTCCGGGATGAAGCGGAATAAACTCTTCCTTCCGGCTCGTAAGAGAATTATATATCTTTACTGCCATTGTCTTTTCCTTCTTTAATCCTGTTCTCTAAAAATTCTACCTTTTTTCGTAATTCATCCAGTGTCTGAGTAATCGGGTCCAGAACATGGATGTGATCAAGGGTCCGTTCTATTTTATTACCATCCTGCTTAGTCACATGGCCCGGGACCCCGACAACCGTGGAATTAGGCGGCACATCACTGATAACCACCGCGTTTGCTCCGACATAGGAATTTTTCCCGATAACAATATTTCCCAATACTTTAGCACCGGCACCAATTACGACATTATCTTCGATATTCGGATGCCGCTTGCCTTTTTCCTTACCGGTCCCCCCCAAAGTCACCCCTTGAAAAATAGTTACATTATCTCCAACAATCGAGGTTTCCCCAATAACCACACCCATTCCGTGATCAATGAACAACCCCGCCCCGATCCGGGCGGCCGGATGGATCTCAATACCCGTCAGCCAGCGGTTGAATTGAGACAGGAATCGGGGCAAAAATGGCACTTTCATCTGCCACAGTCCGTTCGCCATCCGGTGGAGTATAAGCGCGTGAAGCCCGGAATAAGTAAGCGCAATCTCAATAATACCGGTTGCCGAGGGATCTCTTTCCCGGGTGGAATGGATCTCTTTCCGGAAAATCACGGCTACCGTTAAAAACAGGACTATGATAATTATCAGGATCAGGGTTATTAATTCCATGTATTTCTCCGAAATCAGACCGGTTGAAGTAAAGCTATGCAACAGGCCGCTACGGCCTCTCCTCTTCCCACCGCGTCCAGGCCTTCACCAGTCTTGGCCTTAATGTTTACATCCGCTTTTTCCAGCGAAAGAATCCGCGACAGACTCTCCCGAATGCGTTCCTTGAACGGGCTGATGCGAATATCTTCGGCAAAAATAATGCAATCCAGATTAATGATCCGATATGACTTGCCCTGAATCAACGCGTGCGCTTTCTCCAGGATTATTCGGCTGTTCATATCCCTATTTGACGGCTCCGTATCCGGAAACAACTCTCCGATATCTCCCAGACCGGCCGCTCCCAACAGGGCATCACTGACCGCGTGCAGCAAAACGTCCGCGTCTGAATGCCCCAGCAGTCCTTTTCGTGAAGGCAGCTGGACACCTCCCAGGATCAGTTTTCGCCCGGTTACCAATCGATGCGTGTCGTGACCAAATCCCACTCTCAACCGCGCCCCCGCCTTTCCAGTAACTCCCTCACCCGGACCAGGTCCTGAATGCTGGTGACCTTGAAATTACCCCGACTGCCGGGGACGAGTCTTACTTTACCACCTGTTTTTTCAACAAGTTGAGAATCATCAAAAAATTCAGTCTTAGACAGGGCTGCCTTCTCATACGCCCGACGCAGCAGCTCAGCCCGGAATACCTGCGGTGTATGCGCCTCCCAAAGGCCGGAACGGTCCAGTGTAGCGGCTACCTTCAAACCGGAGGCGCATGATTTTATGGTATTAACACAGGGAACAGCGCTTACCGCGGCTCCGGTCCGGACCGCCGCTTTCAGGCAGTCCCGTATAATTTTGCGGCTGACCAGCGGCCGGGCTCCATCATGGATTATGACAAAATCCGCGTCAAGCTCTATTGCGTTCAGCCCATTCAGCACTGAACGACTGCGGGTGTTTCCTCCGGCGATTATCTTTCTTACTTTTTTCAGATTATATTGCCGCACAATCCGCTCTGACCGCCGGACCTGGGCCAGGGGAACCACCAGGACAACTTCAGATATCTCTTTTATCCGTTCCAATTCAAGCAGCGGATAAACCAGCAGTGGTTTTCCCGCTGCCTTCAGAAAAACCTTAGGCGTTTTACTCCCCAGACGCGTGCCACTGCCTGCCGCCGGGATGATGGCCGCTGTTTTCATTGATTACTGCTGTTGCCGTTATTTTTCCCGCGCCGGTTGTCCCGGTAATACGGAGCAGAGTCTTTCTTGCCGAATATCATCCGGCCGGCTGAGGTCTGCAGAACACTGGTCACTGTTACCTGCACCTTCTGGCCGATGAACCTGCGAGCATCTTCCACCACAACCATGGTACCGTCATCAAGATAGGCGACGCCCTGGTTGTACTCTTTCCCTTCCTTCACGACCTTGACCTCCATGACTTCTCCGGGAAGCACGACCGGTTTAAGCGCGTTGGCCAGATCGTTGATATTAAGCACTGTGACACCCTGCAGCTCCGCCACTTTATTGAGATTATAATCATTTGTCAGCACCCGGCCATCCATCACCTTGGCCAGTTTTACGAGCTTACCGTCAACCTCCGGAACCTCCGGAAACTCTTCATCATGGATCTTTATGTCTACCCGCTGAAGATCCTGAAGCTTTTTAAGAATCTCCAATCCTCTCCGGCCCCGATTCCGTTTCAATGAATCAGCGGAATCAGCTACCTGCTGAAGTTCTTTGAGAACAAACTGGGGGATCACCAGGCGGCCTTCAATGAATTTTGTCTGGCACAGATCGATTACCCTGCCGTCGATAATAACACTTGTATCGAGTATAATATTCTGCTGCACCTGGTCATACCGCGAAAATTTCACGTAAGGGATTATCAGATTAAACTCATCTCTCCCCCGGATCGCCACGGTCATGCCCAGGTAACACAGAACCAGGGTAAACACGACCTTCATCGTGCGCGCGGTTGTTTAGT
>JAGYOO010000056.1 GCA_018399295.1 Candidatus Omnitrophota bacterium
GGTCATAGTTTTAACAGAGCTATCAAAATGTCTTTTTTGTTTATCTGCTTGGTAAAATGGTTTTTAATCGGAAGACCGGACTGCTGGCCGCTGTTCTGGCCGCGGTCTATGGGCCGCTCATCTATTTTGACGGTGAGTTGCTGAGCGTAACCCTAACGATCTTTCTTAACCTGATTCTTCTGATTGTCCTGCTCCGGAGTAACGCTCGCCCTGCCGGCTGGAAGTGGATAGGGGGCGGGATGCTGTTCGGTATCAGCCTGCAGACAAACGCGAGTATTATCCTTTTTCTGCCGCTCATGCTGCTTTGGGCTGCCGGCACTCTGAAACAGCCTGAATGGAAAAAAACCATACTCATCCTGCTCGGAGTCAGTCTCACGGTTCTGCCGTTTTCTCTGCGAAATTATTTTAAAGGCGGAGACTTTGTCCTGCTGTCTTCGACCGCGGGGATAAATCTTTTCATCGGAAATAACCCTGATGCGGATGGTAAAAGCGCGTTTGCTCCCAGCCGGGACTTTTCCTATTCCGATTGGGAGGATAATATTCTAATCTCCTCCTTCCGGCTGGTACGCAGACAGACTGGGGCTGATATCAGTCCTTCTGAAGTTTCCGGATACTGGACTGGCCAGGCCCTGCGGTTCATCACCACTGATCCCGTTGGGTTTATTCATCTGCTGACCCGGAAGTTCTACTTTTTCTTCAACGGATTCGAGATCCCCGAAAATAACAGTATTTACTTTTACCGCCTCTGGTCGCCTTTGCTCAAGTTGCTGGTGTTTTCAATCCCCATGCTTTCATTTCCGTTCGGCATCATCTGTCCGCTGGCACTTCTTGGCCTGGGGGTTACCCTGCGCCGCGACAAGCGAGTTAATCTGCTGGGGCTGTTTCTGGCCGCGCATCTGTTTCTGCTGCTGATTTTTTTTGTCTGCAGCCGTTACCGGATGCCGGCAATACCGGTATTCCTTGTTTTTGCCGCCGTGGGGGTTTTCTTTATCCTGGACAGTCTCTGGCAGAAAAGATTCCTATCGTGCGTGCTGCTGCTTCCTTCGCTGCTTATAGTTTTTTTCTTCAGCAATTCCTCGATCTACAGAGTTAAGGAAGATCCTCCGGCGCGCTGGTTTCTTTCGCTGGGAAACGCCTACCGGTTAAAGGGGGCGACCCGCCAGGCAATAACGGCTTACCGGCAGGCCTTGCGCGAAGCTCCGGATAATCCGGATATAGTTTACAATCTGGCTGTTGTGCTTTTAGAAGAAGGCCGGCTGGAAAAGGCGGAAGAGCTTTTCCTTCGGGTTATCCGGCTTGATCCGGAAGATTCCGCGGCCTACTCTAATCTGGGCGTAGTATACAGCCGCAAAAATGATTACAGCCGGGCCATGGAGAACTTTCGGCAAGCGGTTATTCTTGATCCGGAAGACTTTGTTTCCCTGGTTAACATGGCCGGCCTCCAGATCAGGCGCGGAGACATGGACTCAGCCCGGCAGATGCTGGATAAGGCCCAGGCCAGGTCTCCGGCCTACGCCCCGATCTTTCTGGCCCGGGGAAACCTGTACCAGAAGGACCAGGCCATGGAAAAAGCGGAACTTGAATACCGAAAGGCGATCTCCCTTAATCCGGATTATCTTGAGGCCTGGCTCAGCCTTTCGGAACTTTACTCTAACCAGGGATACAAGGAGCAGGCAGACTACGCGCGGGCGATGGCTTTAGATATCCTGGCCGGGCGAAAAACCGGCCTCCGGAAGAAACCGCTGAGGATCCCTTATCATCCTTGACGCGGCCTCCGAAGTGTGGTATAAAATTACAGACCTTTAAATTAGCCCGGTGAGGCTAGTAAGGATGAGAATGAGTAATACACGGTGCTTAAATGGAAATAACCTGTCTGTTCCCGAATACGGGAGATGGACAGGTTTTTTTATGAGAGGGGGGAGTAAACTGAAGGTCAAAGCCAATATAATGGATGAGCAGATGATCCGGAGAACGCTGCTTCGGATCGGACACGAGATCCTGGAAAGAAACAAGGGCACGGAAAATCTGGTGATCGTCGGCATTCAGCGCCGCGGGGTCTATCTTGCCGAACGGATCGCCGCCATCATCAAAGAGATCGATGGGCACGATGTGCCGGTTGGCGTTCTCGATATCACCCTTTACCGTGACGACCTGACCATGATCGCCTCTTGTCCTGTTGTTCATAGTACTCTCATCGAATTCGATGTATGTGATAAATCTCTGGTGTTGGTTGACGATGTCCTGTTTACCGGCAGGACAATCCGCTGCGCCTTGGATGAACTTGTGGACCTGGGCCGGCCGCGGGACATTCAGCTGGCGGTGCTTATCGACCGCGGGCATCGGGAGCTGCCGATTCGCGCTGATTACGTCGGAAAAAACGTCCCGACCCAGCGCAGCGAAAGCGTGGAGCTGAAAATCAAAGAGATCGACGGAAAAGATACCGTGGTCTTATTGAGCCGGGAGTAGACCATAATGGAATGGACCAGAGGCGACCTGTTGGGGCTGGAAGAGTTAGACCGCGCTGAGATCGAGATGATCCTGGATACCGCTGCTTCGTTTAAGGAGATCTCCAGTCGGCCGGTAAAAAAAGTGCCGACTTTACGAGGACGGACTATTGTCTTGTTTTTCTTTGAGCCTTCAACCCGCACCCGCTCCAGCTTCGAGCTGGCTGCCAAGCGTTTAAGCGCGGACAGTCTGAACATAAGCACATCCACCAGCGCGTTGAGTAAGGGAGAGACCATCAAGGATACTCTCCGGAATATCGAGGCCATGCAGGTGGACATCATCGTTATTCGTCATTCCTCCAGCGGTATCCCCTGGGCATTGTCCCGTCTCGTGGCCCCGGCGATAATCAATGCCGGGGACGGATGTCACGAACACCCCACTCAGGCTTTGCTGGACATGTTCACAATCAAGGAAAAGCTGGGAAAGATCGAGGGGGTAAACGTAACTATTCTGGGAGACATCGCCCATTCCCGCGTGGCCAGAAGCAATATCTGGGGGCTGCGGAAAATGGGGGCAAATGTCACGGTGTGCGGGCCCCGGACTCTGCTGCCGCGGGATATCGAGAAGATGGGCGTGATCGTGACCGATAACCTGAAGGACGGACTTAAAAACGCCGACGTGGTGAATGTTCTCAGAATCCAGCGGGAGCGGCAGAAGGCCGGCCTGCTGCCCAGTCTGCGGGAGTACGCCCAGCGCTTTGGTATCAGCAGTGAAAAACTGCGGCAATTCGCGCGCAAAGACCTGCTTATAATGCATCCTGGCCCAACCAATCCCGGTGTGGAGATAACCCCGGAAGTCGCGGAAAGCAAAACTTCCGTGATCCTGGAACAGGTTACTAACGGGGTCGCGGTGAGAATGGCAGTGCTTTACCTGGTAGCGCAGGCCAGAGACGAAACTAAAGAAGAGGAATAAATGGACAGGATATTATTAAAGAACGGACAGATGGTTTGTCCGGCAGGCGGAATCGATGAGATCCGGGATCTGCTGATCGAAAAGGGAAAAATAGTAAAGACCGGTAAAAATCTTAAGGCCGAGTCAGCCCGGACAATCGATGCCTCCGGCAAGCTGGTTCTGCCCGGATTTATTGACATGCACGTTCATCTGCGGGAACCGGGATTTGAGCATAAAGAGACTATTGAGTCCGGCGCGCGGGCCGCGGTAAAGGGCGGTTTTACTTCGGTCTGCTGCATGCCCAACACCGAGCCGGTGATTGACAATCAGGGGATCGTGGAACTCGTGGCCACCCGGGCCCGCGAGGCCGGATTGGCATCGGTCTACTGCATCGGGGCCATAACCAGAGGCCGAAAGGGTAAAGAGCTTTCCGACATCGGAGAACTTAAGGCCGCCGGAGTGCTCGCCTTATCTGATGACGGATCGGAAGTGCTTAACTCCGAGCTCCTGCGCCGGGCCATGGAATATGCCTCCACATTCGGACTGTTCATTATCTCTCATTGTGAAGACCCCTGGCTGGCGGCCGGAGGCAGCGTGAATGAAGGGGCTGTCTCAACCCGGCTGGGACTGGGCGGTATTCCCCGGGTCGCGGAAACTGTAATGGTCTCCCGGGATATTGCTCTGGCGGCCTATCTTGGGGCTAAGATCCATATCGCCCACATCAGCTGCGCTGAATCCGTGGACATGGTCCGCGCGGCGAAAAAAGCCGGAGTCAAGGTCACCTGTGAATGCGCTCCGCACCATATGTTTCTGACCGAAGAAGCGGTTTTGGGATATAACACGAATACAAAGGTGAACCCCCCGTTGCGAACCGAAGCCGACCGGCAGGCCGTTCTCAGCGGACTATTGGATAACACCATTGATTGCGTGGCAACCGACCATGCTCCGCACGCGGAAATGGAAAAGGACGTGGAGTATGATAATGCCCCGTTCGGAGTAACCGGCCTGGAGACCGCGGTTGGTCTGATGTTTACCGAACTGGTAGACAGAAAGATAATCACAGTTTCCCGACTTGCGGAAAAAATGTCTCTGAACCCCGCCCGAATTTTGGGCCTCAACCGCGGGACCTTAAAAGAAGGCTCGGTTGCCGATATCACCGTCATTGATCCGAAAGCCGAGTGGGCGGTAAGAGTGGAAGACTTCGTCTCCCTCTCCAAAAACTCCCCCTTCATCGACCGAAAACTCAAAGGCAAGGCAGTGATGACGATCGTTGAGGGAAAAATAGTTTATGAGGAAAAAGATTAACTCGCTGGCGCTCGCATCATCTTAGCATCTTAGTCTTGCGCTTCGCGCAGAAAAGCAAAAATAGAATATACTCGCTGACGCTTGCTTTTATCTTTTGTTTAGATGCTGTTGACTAAGATGCTAGTGACTAAGATGCTCTCTTACTTGAGACTCTTACAGAGAAAATTGCTGTTGACTAAGATGCCCTCTTCTCTGAAATTCCAGAAGAACGGCTTTTAATCTTTTCCTAAGCTGCGAGCAACGCGAGCTACGCGCGACTAAGATGCTAAGATGCTAAGATGCTGGGCTGAGCCTTTGCGAAGCCCATGAATTAACCCCATAAAGGTACATCAACAATGAAAATTATCGCAGATCTTCACATTCACTCAAAGTACAGCCGGGCGACGTCTAAGATTATGGACATTGAGAGCCTGTCCTATTGGGCCAGGCTTAAGGGTATCAACCTGCTCGGCACCGGAGATTTTACGCACGAGATATGGCTGAACGAACTGAAGCGGCTGCTTGAGCCCACGGGAGACGGTTTGTTCGTTCACAAAGGAATACATTTTATGCTGACCGCGGAGATCAGCAGTATTTATTCCAAAAACGGCCGGTGCTACAGAATCCATAACCTTATTTTTGCGCCGTCGTTTAAAACCGTTGACGCGATCAATCGCCGTCTTTCCCGGATCGGGAACCTGGCCTCGGACGGGCGGCCGATACTCGGATTGGACGCGGCTGAGCTATGCCGCATTGTTTTTAGTATTGATGAGAACTGCATGGTCGTACCTGCCCACGTCTGGACGCCCTGGTTCAGTCTGTTCGGTTCGATGTCCGGCTTCGACGCCTTAGAGGACTGTTTCGAGGAACAATCGGAAAATATTCACTGTCTGGAAACCGGGCTGTCTTCCGACCCTGCCATGAACTGGCGGGTCAGCAGCCTTGACCGGCTGACCCTGATCTCCAATTCTGATTCGCATTCTCCGCAGCGTATCGGACGGGAGGCTAATGTCCTGGATTGTGAATTGACCTATGCCGGTGTTACTGATGTTCTGAAGTCTAAGGATAAAAAACGTTTCCTGTATACCGTTGAATTCTACCCGGAAGAAGGAAAGTATCATTATGACGGGCATCGGAATTGCGGCATCCGGTTTACCCCCCAAGAGACTGCCAGGCACAAGGGGCTTTGTCCCAAATGTGGAAAAAAAGTAACAGTGGGGGTGCTTAACCGGGTGGATTGCCTTGCCGACCGGGAGGAGGGAATTGTTCCAAAGAACAGCATACCGTTCAGGAATTCCATTCCTTTAGACGAGATTGTCGGCGAGGCCATGGGCCGGGGCTGCAAAACAAAAGGGGTTCAGGCCGCCTACATGAAGTTAATCGCTGATTTCGGCAATGAATTTGCGTTACTCCAGGATGTGGATGAGGCGGATATCCGGAGACTGGCTCCAACACGGATCGGCGAAGCAATTATCAGGACTCGTCGTGGCATCCTGGATATTCAGCCCGGCTATGACGGCGAATACGGGAAGATCTCTATTTTCAAGGATCAGGAAGATGCCCAAAACAACCCAACCCTGTTTTAAGAGGAAAAATGAAAAAAGCTATTATTGTTTATTACTCAAAGTCCGGTAACACTGCCAAGCTGGGTGACCTGCTGACGCAGGAGATGAAGCAGCACTACGAGACCCACATCCAGTCTCTGCAGGCGACTGATGAATCAGAGTCTTTTTTCGGGCAGGCTGTCCGGGCCCTGTTAAAACGCCGCGCCCGGCTGAAGCCCCAGACCCGGGTTGAACTCGCCGAGTATGACCTTATCTGTCTGGGAACTCCGGTCTGGGCCTTTGGCCCGGCTCCGGCCTTAAGAACATTTATGCAGGTTTGTACCGGAGTGGCGAATAAACCGATCTTGAACTTTGTTACTTATGGCAGCGGCGCGGGCAAGAACAATTGCATCAGCCAGATGAACGAACTGATGACCAAAAAAGGCGCTCGCCCCGGAACTCCGCTCCTGATCCAACAGTTCCAACTTTATAACCCGACCAAAGTAACCGACAGTATCAGGAAGGTTCTGGATGAGTATGAAAAGTAAAAGATGCTATGCATCTTTTACTTTTAGCATCTTAGCATTTTTCTCTGTAAGAGCCTCAAAGAAGAGAGCATCTTAGTCACTATTAGTAGAGAGTAGAGAGAGCAGAGGGCGCTGCGCTGGCACGCTCCGCTTGAGCTGTGTGGACGTTTCGCTTGAGCACGCTCGCAAACTTGCTTGAGAAAAGTAAAGATTCATGCTGTTAATTTACAAGTGAACGCCTGCCGGCAGGCAGGAGTTGTGAGCTAAAGCGCAAGCGCCAGCGAGGCGCGCGGTTTCTGTCTTTTACTTATGAGCTCATGAGCTCATGAGCTGTGAGCTAAAGCGTAGCGCCAGCGAGCGCAAAAATGAGTACATATGTTAAATAATAAACTACTGATCTCCGTCATCGGCGGACATGATACTGACATTGAAACCTCTGATCTGGCTTACCAGGTGGGGGGAATGGTCGCGCGGTTAAAGGCCATCCTTATCTGCGGCGGGCTGGATGGGGTGATGGAGCATGCCGCCCGGGGAGCGAAAGAGGCCGGTGGAATGACGGTCGGCATTCTGCCCGGGGCTGACAAACGCGAGGCCAATGCCTGGATCGATATCCCCATCCCGACCGGACTCGGATATACCCGCAATACACTGGTTGCCGGCGCCGCGGATATTATTGTCGCGCTGAAAGGCAGGGAAGGGACGTTATCGGAAATAGCCATGGCCCTGACCGCTAAAAAACCGGTAATCGGCATAAGGTCCTGGGATATCCCGGGCATGATTCAGGTAGATACCGCGGCCGCGGCTGAGGCGGTAATCAAGGGTTTGATTAAAGAATGAAAAGGACGCCTCCTCCAGCGAGATGTTCGGCGACAGCCCCGGTCCACAGAGCGAGGCCACGCCCTTGCGCCCTTGCAGCCCCTACGCCGTGGCCAAGGTGGCGGCCTATCATCACACCCGCCTCTACCGCGAGGCCTATGGCCTTTTCG
>JAGYOO010000057.1 GCA_018399295.1 Candidatus Omnitrophota bacterium
CGCGGTGCTTACTTTCAGATTCAGTTCCGCGGCTGCAGTTTGGAAATCCATGCCGCTGGACATGAGTTCAACGATTTTTTCCCGGATACTCTGAGCATGTTCCCGCGCGGCCTCTTCTGTTTTTGCCTGGATAAACTTTTCGCGGACAGCCTCGCGTGCCTCTTCAAACTCAGGGATATATGGAGCCACTTTCTTATCCAGGGCAAGTATATAGTAGGCCTCGGGGGTTTGAATTATTTCGCTGACTTCTCCCCGCTTAAGTGAAAACGCCGCTTTTTGAAACGGCAGATTCAGTCCGATCCCTGGTACAGCTTCCAGTAATGAGAAAGGAGCGGTTTTACGGATATTCAGGTTCATTTCTGTTGTCACTTTTTCCAGATCCGACTGGGAATAGAGACGTCTCATCACGGCGCGGGCGAGTTCCATGGCTTTTTCTTCTGATTCCCGTTCCGTGATTATCTTTCGGATTACTCCGGTCGCGTCCTCCAACGAAATATAATCGGTTGCTTCCTGCGAAACCCGGAATTCTTCCTTGTGCGAATCGTAGTAATCCTGGATCCGGTCTTCGCTGACCTCAATATTGTCTTTTATGTCACTGAGTCTGATTTCCAGATACTTGACGCTGACCTGTTCCGGCTTTTGGAAATCGCTCCGGTGTTTTGAGTAGTATTCTTCTACCGCGGCTTCGTCCTCGATTTCTACCAGATCCCGGAAGTTTGCCGGAGCGATCAGAACATAATCGGCGTCAGCTGTCTGATTCTCCGCGCGATAGGCCTCTTCGATTTCTTTTTCGCTTACTTTTACATTTTCAGTTACCTGCTCGCTAAGTTTGCCGATCAGCAGGTTTTCATTCATCGCTCTTTCAAACTCGGCCTCTGGTACCTGGAAGGTCCGACCCACGATAAGAGAATAAATCTGAGGGGTAAGGTCGACCTGTGAAAACAACGGAAGTCCCCGGATGTATTCCACCAACTCTTTATTGTCTACCTTAATGCCGCGGTTCTTTGCTTCTTGCAGCAGAATCAGTCTTACCCACGCCTGTTCGTCAAGATCCAGTGTCCGTTCAAAGTCCGGGCCGTAACTGAGACGGGCATTAATATAGGCGGCCTTTTGCGCTTCCTGAAACTCTTTCCAGGTGACCTTGCGTTCATACAGTTTGCCGGCATAGCCGGACTGTCTATCCCCTACTGAACTACCGATGTTCCAGATCACAAACGCGGGTACTACAAGTATTGCTAATACCCACATTATGGTTTTTGTGAACTTTCTAAGATTTTTGAATAACATATTCCCCCCGGTACTGGTAAAATTACATGAGATAATAAAAAATGATTTGCGAAGTTTAGTATATAAGAATTCATGCTCATTTGCAAATTCTTTGAACAGTGTTGTCAAACTAAAATGTCCCAGGAAGATTTTTTTGTTTTGCCTAAATATGGTCTGATTTCTTAATCTAAGAGTTTCGGGTAAGCAATGGGGGGGCTGTGCCCGCCCCAGCGTTACATGGTGCTATTTCTAAGACTTAGCGACCCGGACTTCCTCGCTTCGCTCAGTCGCGGCGACTTGGCAGTCCTGCCTCTTCCTGAGTAAAACTTGCCAGTTTTTAGGCAAGTTTCCCAGCTGGAAGCCTCAGGGCGGCGCTGTTTCGCCACCTTGGCTTTCATCCGGCCTCCTAAGCCTAAGAAAATCGACGCGCCATTAACTAAAGGGGCTCCCGGTATCCCCACCCACCCTCCTTGATCTTGGGCCACTTCTAGGAAAAAATTATCATTAATAAAATCTAAACACAGGGGTGGCGGGCGGGCTTGATAGCGGAACCTATAGCGAAATTATTTGCTGATTTTCTTTGATTTAGACGACCGAACGAAGTGAGGGAAGGTCAGGGAGTCTAGATGATTCTAAATGTTCATACAACCCGTGGCGCCTTAGGAAGCGCAGGAGCAATCCTACGTTTTGGTTTTTCCGTGAAGTGCTCACCTGAGATCCCCTTTTAGGGGCTGGGGGTCTTACAGGAAAGAACCAAAACGTTCGCTCCGAGCACTCCGTGCGCCTGCTTTCTTTGGTTACTTTCTTTGCGTTAAAGAAAGTAACCCGGGGTTAAGGGGCGGAGCGCCCTTAGTAATACAATCTTATCAGAAGGATTATTAAAGGGGCAGGCACAAAGCTTCCCTGAAATTCTTAGAAATAAACCTGTAGGACATCTCTACTTTGGCAGAATAGGACATTATCATTCTGGCATTACATAGAAGGCAAGCGGCACGCCCCCCCCTGTTTTGACCTCATGACCTTTTGACCTCATGAGCTTATGAGCTTACGAGCTAAGATGCTTAAAGTAAAAAAGCGGAGGGTGTTAAGCCCGCCGCTTTTTTGCTGCTTCTTTTTTATACCGCCTCGACCCCTTTTACCTCCGGGATCTCCTGCTGCATCCGGCGTTCGACTCCCATTTTCAGGGTCATCTGACTCATCGGACAGCTGCCGCAGGCCCCTTTAAGCCGGACGTGAACAATATTATCTTCCGTAATCCCAACGAGTTCAATGTCCCCTCCGTCCGCCTGCAGCGACGGCCGCAACTCATCAATAACCTTGTTCACTTTTTCCTGTTCAATCATAATTAATCCCCTCCTGAACGCTCTTGCGAGAGCTTGTTTTTTCCGGCGCCTGCGCCGGAATTCCTCTCAATCTTCTCCGGACAGCCAACCGGCCTCCTGAGAATAATCTTAATCTTCGTTTACTTCCACGACTTTTCTGGGACTGGAAAATCCGCGGACAATAGCAATAGCCGACTTTTTCACCTGAAGATAATCCGACAGAAGATCGACTACCCGCTTATTGGCGCGTCCCTTTTCCGGGGCCACGCTTACCCGCACTGTGATCCCACCGTCCTGACGCCGGACCACCTCGTTCCGGCCGGCCCCGGCAACAACCTTGATCTCCAGAAGCACGGCTTATTCCCCGACCTCCGGAAGTTCTCTCAGTGATTCCTGTATCCGATCCTCCGGATACTCGTAATCATCCAGCTGCCCCGCGAGATACTTATCATAAGAGGCCAGATCGAAAAATCCGTGGCCGCTAAAATTCAATACGATATTTTTTTCCTGCTTTTCTTCCCGGCAGCGAATCGCCTCATCAATCGCCGCCCGAATCGCGTGCGAGGTTTCCGGAGCGGGGATTCGGCCTTCGGTCCGGGCAAAAGTAAGAGCCGCCTCAAACACCGAGTTCTGACCGTAACTGCGCGGTTCAATAATGCCTTCATTCTGCAGGTAACTGACCAGCGGAGCCATCCCATGATAGCGCAGGCCCCCGGCGTGGATACAGGGCGGCACAAAGTTATGACCCAGGGTAAACATCTTTATCAGAGGAGTCATTTTTGCCGTATCGCCAAAATCATACCGGTACGGTCCCTTCGTAAGAGTGGGACAGGCGGTCGGTTCAGTAGCGATAAACCGGATATCACGCTTTTCGTTTTCCGGGCCGAAGACAAATGGAAAAATAAATCCACCAAAGTTACTTCCGCCACCCACGCAGCCGATCATAATGTCCGGCTTCGCTCCAATCGACTCCAGCTGTCTTCGGGTCTCCAGTCCCACTACGGTCTGGTGCATAAGCACATGATTTAAAACGCTGCCCAGAGCATATTTGGTGTCGGCATTGGCCACAGCCTCTTCCACCGCTTCACTTATCGCCATGCCCAGGCTACCCGGGCAATCCGGATCCTTCTCCAGCAGCGCCCGGCCACAGGCGGTCTGTTTACTCGGGCTGGGAAATACCTTGGCGTTCCAGATATGCATCAGAGATCTGCGATAAGGCTTCTGATCATAGCTGACCCTTACCATATACACCTCGCATTCCAGTCCGAAGAAATTGCTGGCAAAAGCCAGCGCGCAGCCCCACTGCCCGGCCCCGGTCTCAGTAGTCAGACGGCGGGTTCCGGAGATCTTATTGTAATAGGCCTGGGGAACGGCGGTATTCGGCTTGTGTGATCCGGCCGCGCTTACAGATTCATCTTTATAAAAAATCCGGGCCGGAGTATTAAGAAATTTTTCCAGTTTACGGGCCCGGATAAGCGGTGTCGGACGCCACAGAGAATAGATATTCTTCACCTCTTCCGGGATATCTATCCATCTCTGCGTACTGACCTCCTGCTCAATCAGGGGGTCGGGAAATATCAGAGAAAAGTCTTCGGCAGTCGCTGGTTTCCCGGTTCCCGGGTGAAGGGCCGGAGGCACAGGTTTGGCCAGATCCGCCTGAATGTTATACCAGCGTGCCGGTAAATCTCTTTTGCTTAAAAAGATCGAGTCTTCCATGCCGCCTCCTCTTTTATTGCTGCTGACTTAATGATTTCGTTGACCGGATTTTCCTTATACGCGCACTGCCAGTTACCCGGCCAGTCACGTTGCAGGATCTCTCTTACCGGAACACAGTTGAATATCCGGCCGCCGCGAGTGCGTCTCGGGCCGAAGCGATGCGAATAAATCGGACAAAAGTAGCGGCCATCACCGACTGGAGTGAGATGTTCACAGGGGTCATCGGCCGCGCCGCAGCAGAGACCGCACCGCCGGCATCGCGCCTCAAACTGCTTTTCTTTCTGTTCCTGATACGCGTCATAGTCCATATTCATAACTCATTGAACTTAAATAGGAAATTTACCATAAATCCGGGCTTCCGTCAACGCGGAACCGGTCACAGCCGAAAAAACTGAAGCTTCACCAGGCTATTTTCGGTAATCTTAACGTGGGCCTCTTTTCCCAAAGTCACGATACCGTGCCACACAGCCTTTTTCAGAATAACCGGTTTATCCAGAATAAATGCCTCGATCTTCCGGGGTGCCTTTCCCCGGGAAACGTAAAGAACCGCTTTGCCTTTTACCGGTTCAAAGCTTTCTTTGGATCGCGGGTGTCTTTCCAATTTGTCAATCTGCCGGTCTCTTACCACTAAATACGCGATGCGCCACCCGACCCGCGCGGATTCCCGGGTAACGATCCGAAACAGATTCTTCTTTCCCGTAACCGGTCCGGGCCACTCGATTACCCACCCATACGGTTTAAACGCCTTCGCGGTCACCGGCCGGGGCCGCGCGTCAACCAGATATTTTCGTTTGGAATCCGGAAAGATCAGACTCATTTTCAACCAGTCTTCAAATCAATCGTGATTCCGGCACTGTGTTTAATCGTGTTATGGATCACGCACTTGCGGGCTACGTTGAGTACCGCCTCCCGCCGTTTTCCCACTTCCGCTGCGGGCAAATGAATATCCAGTCCGATATTGTCAAGCCGGGACGGATTTGTCTCCTTATCAGCGCGGATAACAATGCGCATCCCGGTCGGATCAAGTCCGACGTTTTCGCAGTATCCCAGGACATAGAAGCCAATACAGCTGGTCAGGCTTACGAGAAAATAATCCGAAGGATTTGGAGCGGAGTCATCACCGCCGTGTTCCACCGACAGATCCACGGCAATCTCATGCTGCCCGATTTTGGTGAGAAATTTTTTACCTGTCTTATAATTCAGTGTAATCTCCATAACAGATCACCTTTCTTTACATCTTAAAACGAGCACGGTTTTATGAATTTTTCCCAATGCGCGAACAGTTCCCGGGTAGCGTGAACATCCCGCAGACAATAACGGGCAATTTCCAGATGCTGGCCCTGCTGAAACATCCCTTTGACCTGGTCCCCCTGCACTCCCTCTTCTTTCGGACTCTTTATCCCGAACGCCCGGCACCACATATCCAGACCAAAGCGGCGGCGGAAGGCCCCGTAAAACGAAAGCTGATCGCAAAGATCAACATGCGTCCGCGCGTCATAACGATTCGGCATCAATTCCCGCGTGGGTTTTATCCGCTTTATTCCTGAACGCAACAGGAGAAAAGGACAGTCAAATCCCCGGCCATTAAAGGTGACAAACCGGGAATAGCCGCGCATCCTCTCCCAGAAGTTCCGCAGAATATCCTCCTCGGTTCCGGGAATAAACTCCGCGCCCCCTTCCTGAAACGCCTGCATCCGGCTTCCGGGAGACTGAAAAAAAACACTGCCCCGGCCGCTATCGCAATCAACCATAGCCACGGTAACGATCTGAGCGGTAATCGGATAAAAGTTCAGAGAGCCGCGAACCTCTTCCTCGTCTTCAGGAGTTTCAACTCTTTTCATAAGATTCTCCCGGGTCGCCTCGTCCAGTTCTTCCAGGTCCCATCCCACTGTTTCAATATCAAAAGCCACGCACGCCATTAATTCCCCTTTTCCCGCGTATAGTTAAGCAATCCCCCTGCCAGAACGATCTCAATCTGCCGGGTAGAAAGCGCGTGTTTAAGTTTTATCCGGCGACCGGGCGCGCTCAGCTCGATATCTTCTCCTGCCTCCAGACGAGAGCGGATCTTTTCCAGAACCAGAGAGTCGTTAGGACTCAAGGCCGTGTAGTCTTCGGGCTCAACGAAAGTCAGCGGCACGATTCCGAAGTTGACCAGGTTCGCGGCATGGATCCGTTCAAACGATTTAGCAATCACCGCTTTAACACCAAGATACATCGGGCACATGGCCGCGTGTTCCCGGCTCGACCCCTGTCCGTAACTTTCTCCGGCCACAATAAATACCGCCTGGCCCCGGTCCCGCAGTCCGGCGGCCCGTTCGGAAAACCTGGGGTCAACGCCTTCAAATACGAATCGGGAATATTTTTCAATATTAGATCGGTATTTAAGCCGGGGGCCGGCAGGCATAATATGATCGGTCGTAATCTTATCACCTGTCTTTATCCCGATCTCACCTCGGAGGTCTTCCGGCAGCGGGGTGTTCCGCGGCGGCTCACCGATGTTCGGACCGCGCGTCGGCAGCGGCGCCTTGCCTGGTTCAAAAGGATCAATAATCATACTGTCATCCACCGCGAAAAGCTCCGGCATTCTGAATTCAGGATACTCTCCTGGCGGAAGACTAAGCGGGTCCGTAAACTTACCATTAACCGCGGCCAGAACCGCGGTCTCCGGAGACACGAGATAGACCCCGGCGGAAGCGGTTCCGCTGCGGCCCTCGAAATTGCGATTACTGGTCCGCACGGACACTGCCTTAGTCCGCGGCGCCTGTCCGCTGCCGATACAGAACCCGCAGGTGCTCTCCATGATCCGGGCTCCGGCATCAATAAAATTTCCCAGAATCCCGGCTTCTGAAATCATTTTCAGGACCTGACGGGAACCCGGGGCCACGGCAAATGAGACCCGTGGATTAACCTTACGATTTTTAATGATCTCTCCGCTTACCGTAAGATCCCGTAACGAGGAGTTCGTGCAGCTGCCGATAATGACCTGATCCACCGGCTGGCCGGAGATCTCCCGGACCGGGACGACGTTCCCTGGTGAATGCGGCAGAGCGACCATGGGCTCGACACTGGCCAGATCGACAACAATGGTTTGATCATAAACAGCATCCGAATCAGCCTCCAGACGAACCCAGTCCTGTTCTCGCCCCTGCGCTCTTAAAAACCTGCGGGTCATCTCATCCGAAGGAAAAATACTGGTAGTAACCCCGGTCTCAGCACCCATGTTGGTTATCGTCGCCCGGTCGGGAACAGAAAGGGTTTGGACCCCGTTCCCCGCGTATTCCAAAACCTTATTTACATTACCTTTAGTCGAAAGGATTCTAAGCAAATGCAGAATAACGTCTTTCGCTGAAACCCAGGGCCGGAGCCTTCCGGTTAACTCGACCCGGATCACCTCCGGAGCCGCAAGAAAAAACAGGCCGCCGCCCATGGCCAC
>JAGYOO010000058.1 GCA_018399295.1 Candidatus Omnitrophota bacterium
CATAAGCGGGTGATTCGGGCAATCAGACTGGTGAAGGACCGTTCTCCGGCCACACGAATCGGTATCTGCTGTGTAATCATGAAGCAGAACCTGGATAGCCTTATACCGATGATCGAATGGGCCCAGAATAATCCGGCGATAGAACACGTCTATTATATGGCCCTGATGCAACCGAACAATACCGTGGTTGACCCGAACTGGTATAAGGGGGAATTTTCATTCCTTTGGCCGGAGAATTTTTCCAAGATCTCTTCAATTTTAGATCGGTTGATCGTTTATAAACAAAAAGGTTTTAAAATTGCCAATACACCGGCGCATCTGGAAGCGATTCGCGTGTATTTTAAAAACCCGGACCGGTATGTTAAAGAAAGCTGCTGCAATATTGACCGGGCCATACATATCTCTTCAGTAGGAGATATGTTCATGTGTTATCAGCATGAGTGTCTGGGGGATGTAAGGGCGGCCGGCGTGGATGAGTTGTGGAAGAGTGAAACCGCGGCCAGGATCAGGGAAAGAATAAGAGGCTGCCGGAAGAATTGTCACTTTTTATTAAACTGTAATTTCGAAGAATAGGCATGCGACCGAAGAAAGGTATTCCAATCCCGGGCTATTGCTGTATCGCCTTGTTGGAGAGCTGTTTTATGGGCTGCCGGATGTGCCGGAAGTGGGAGTATGATATCCAGGAGAAGGCCTGGGGAGCGCCTTCACTTTCGCAATGGGAAAGTGCGATAACCGGCCTGGGGGAGATGACCCAGGGCAGGCTTCAGGTTAATTTTGCCGGGGGAGAGCCGCTTTGCCGGGAGGAGACACTGCCGCTGATTGTCCATACTGCCAATTGTGGAATGGACGCGCAGCTGGCAACGAATGGATTGTTGCTTAATGAAGATAAAGCGCGGGAACTCGGACGGGCTGGATTGAAGAACGCTACTATTTCTCTGGATGGGGCGCGCAGCCGCACGCATGATTTTCTTCGCGGCCGGCCGGGAAGTTTCGAAGGGGTCATGCGGGCAATAGACCTGTTAACACGATTTGCTCCGGATACGGAGATAGACCTGAATACACTTATTTGCGGTATCAATCTGGAAGAGCTGCCCGGACTGGTCCGTTGGGCGGCAAATGACGGCAGGATAAACGCTGTCGGGTTTCAGGCGGTTACGCATCCTTTCAGTGCCCCATTACTGGAGCGCTGGTATGAATCCCCCCGATATTCGTTTCTCTGGCCGCGGGATGAACCGCGAATGGAAGCAATTCTGGATGAACTGAGGGAATTAGCAAAAGGCAACGGAATCCGGCTGGGGTTTATTAAAAATCCTCCGGTGCAGTTTAAGGTCTACAAGCGTTATTTTCGCCAGCCGGAGGAGTTTGTTAAACGGGATGGCTGCCATCTGATGGATGCCCTGAATATTACTCCGGAAGGAGAAGTCCGGATCTGTTTTGAACAGCCGGCGCTGGGTAATATCAAGGAGAAGAAGATCGAAGAGATATGGTTTTCGGAACAGGCCTTGAAGGTGCGTGAGGCTATCTCCGTCTGCCAGAGAAACTGCCAGGCTATGGTAAACTGTAATTTCGACGGAGAAAAAGAATATGAGCTTGGATAAAGAGGTGGATAGTTGAGCGGAAAAGGCATGCTGCCTCCGGATCGTCCGCGGTTTGGCTGCCTGGGGATAACCGATGACTGTATGCTTCGCTGCCGGATGTGTATGAAGTGGCAGAAGGATATCTTTGTCAATCATGCTGATCCTCGGCGCAAGCTGGTTTTGGACGACTATCGCCGCCTGTTCGCCGGATTGCGGGAGATGGTTGATCATGAATTCATGTTTAATATCGGCGGCGGCGAGGCCCTGACCTATCCGGGGATCTATGGTGTAATCCGGGCGGCGGCGGATGAGGGTTTTCGTGTAAACATGAATTCCAACGGGTTTCTTATTAATGAAGAAGTCGCTACCCGGCTTCACCAGGCCGGACTGAAAAGCATCAAGCTCTCGCTGGACAGCCTTGACCGGGAAAAGCACGATTATCTTCGGGGGGTGCCTGGGGTCTACGATCGGGTGATGCGGGCGATCGACAATCTGCGCAATTTTGCTCCGGAGACCGCGATCGGTCTCATTGCGGTGATCTACAATGATAATTACCGGGATATTGTCCCGCTGGTCGAGTGGGCGGATCAGGACAAGAGGATCGAGGATATCCTGATAATGGTGCCGATGCAGCCGAATAATACCGTGCCGGAAGAGCGTTGGTGGGAGGGGAAGTATGGCTATCTCTGGCCGCGCGACGTCGAAGGCGTAAACGCGGTGATGAACCGGCTGATCGAAATGCGCCGGTCCGGCTGTAAGGTTAATAATCCGCCCGGACAGCTGCGGGCCGCGCAGAGGTACCTGGCCCGTCCGGAAGAGTTTGTGAAAAGGGGCTTTTGCAATATGGATCGGGCGGTTCATGTCAGCGCCCTTGGTGATATCTTCATCTGCTTTGAGTATGAGAAAATCGGAGATATTCGGGATGGGGATATCCAGGTGTTGTGGCAGAGTGAAAAGGCCAGACAGGTAAGGGATAAGATAAGAGATTGCCGGAAAAACTGTCATTTTCTGATAAATTGTTTTTTTGAGGCAGATGAAAACGAATAAAGATAAATTCAAGTTGTCGACCTGTGATCTGGGGACCGCGTTCAGCTGCAATCTTCGCTGCCGGATGTGCCGTCTGTGGCAGAATAGTCCGTTGAACGCGATGAATACCCTTAATGAAGCTGAATGGGTAGATGTCTTCAGTCAACTGGCCAGGTTGAACCCTGGGATGCCGGTAAATTTCTCCGGTCCAGGAGAGGCCTTTCTCCGTCCAGACATATATAAGCTGATCCGGGAGGCAGGCGAGAGGAGCCTTAAAGTTCGGCTGATTTCGAATGGTTCGGCAGTCGATGAAACCGCGGCCCGCTGCTTGCGGGAAGCTGCTCCGGAAATGGTCGGTTTTTCCATCGACAGTCTCGACCCGGCCTGTCATGATTATCTGCGTGGTGTCCCTGGAACTCTGGCTCGCGCGTTGAAGGCGGTAGAGAACGTAAATCGGTTCGCGGCGGAGACGGCAATCGGGATTAATACCGTAATAACCGGCCTGAATCTGAACGATCTGCCGAAACTGGCGGATTGGGTTGAACAGGACAGCCGGATTCAGCACTTGCATTTTCAGGCTGTGACCCAGCCATTTTCGTTCCGGGACCCATTTGACCCGGAATGGCAAGCGCGGGAATCGTTTCAGGAGCTCTGGCCCTCGGATTGGGAGAGGCTGTGGCAGGTTCTAGAAGATCTGAAGGCCCGGAAACTTGCCGGAGGGAAGATTGCTAATCTGCCGGGCCAGTTCGAAATATTCGCTGATTATTTTCAAAATCCTACCCGGTTTGTAAAATCGACCCGGTGTAATCTTATCTCTTCCGGGGTCTTGATCATCGATCCGGCGGGAAATGTCTCCGTATGCCCGATGATTGGCATTGCCGGCTGTGTGCGGAACAGCTCGATAGCGGATATCCTTGATTCACCAGAGTTTGAGAAGCACTGCGGTGAGGTTGAAAGGTGCCGAAGAAACTGTCACTTGGTAGTAAGCTGTTATTTCGAGGAGGAAAGCAGGCCATGAGAGGGATTAAGCGGCTAAGGCGGATTTTTTCACGGTTTTCGCG
Organism: Candidatus Omnitrophota bacterium; assembly: GCA_018399295.1. Lineage (GTDB taxonomy): Bacteria > Omnitrophota > Gorgyraeia > B26-G9 > B26-G9 > M55B170. The sequence continues at coordinate 3,665 of JAGYOO010000058.1, forward strand.
CCCGATTTTCAGATCGAAAGATCTCGCTCTTGTCCTCGAAAGGGGAAAAGTGCGGGCATTAATGAACAAGCGCGTGTTTACTGCCGGGTTAGGTTGGCATAGCGCGATTATGGCCAATGGCAAGTGGTATGACTCAGGAATGGCGACAATCGAGCGACAACGGGACGGAGACAAGATATATCTCAATCTGAGTTGGCCCGGGTTGCCGGTCCGGCAGTGCTGGCAGCTGCAGGAGAATCAGGGAGCAGTCCGCTGGATTGTTTACACCGACGTCTGTGAACCGATAAAGCTGGAACGGATGACTGCGGGAATAATGATGGATTCGGAATATGATTCCTGGATCGCCGGATTGGAAGAAGGCCGGTTTCCGGAACCGGAAAGCTCCTGGCTGAACATCTTTATTCCGGAAGGAACTCTGCCGATCATCGGTGCACTGCCGGTCCAGGGACGGCCGGGAATAATAATTGAAAACGCCTCAGCGGCGCTGCCCCTGCTCCAGACGGCCCCGGCTCAGGAGGGAGCGCGTTGCCTGCGTTTTGAACTGAGTCCTGAGTCGCCGATAATCCCGGTCGGGAGATACCGCCATTTTGATTTTAAGGTGCGGATTGTTCAACCCGATCTGTTTGAAGAAGTAAAGGCAAAAGTTCAAAATGATCAGAATGAACTTCGTTGCCTGACTAAGGGGCATTTGCGGATAGCCGTCGGACATTCCGCGGTCAGTATTTTTTGGCAGGAGCGGTTGCTAAGCGAGGGAAGTGGGCTGTTTTCCGCGGTCCGGGTTGGCAGACAGTGGTATGACTCGTCTTCCTGCCGCTGGCATCTGAGCCGTCTGAATCAGTGGAGCATCTGTCTGGAACTGGACTGGCATCCCCTGCCCTTGCGGCAGTATTGGCAGTTGGATCTTCTTAATGATTTTACTTTAAGTTGGAAGGTTATCAGCCGGCCTGATCCTGGTCTTCATATTGAAGAGCAGACCGCGGGCCTGGTGTTAAACGAGGATTACCGTCAGTGGTTCGGGGGGTACGAAAAAAACGATTTCCCCGAAACCGGGGAGGTCTGGCAGGAGCTGTATCGTTCTGATTTGAAGACAATCGGCGTCCCGGCCCAAGCGGATTGGCCCGGAGTAATGTTCACCCAGGCGGGAAAAGGAGGCGGGGAGTTGGTTATCCAGGTTCCGAAAAAAGATCTTTCCGGCCGATATCTTCAAACTGCCAGACGGGAAAGCGCCGGGTCTTTCGTTATCCCCGATTTTGAACAGCTTATCCGGTTTTCCCCCGATTCTCATCTTATTAAAGAACATTTGAATGCAGAGTCGGAGCGGGTCGTGCTGGAGCGGGGCATTGAGAAGGGTTCAACGCGGCTTATCGCGGAAAACGGCCGGCTTCGTCTGTTCAGGTTCGACTGTGAAATAACCCGTGATATCGGCATCCATACCGCCTTCCTTTGCTCTGACCGATGGTACGATTCGAGTCAGGCGGAATGGATCGTCAAGAAGACTGAAACCGATCGGCTGCTTGTTGAAATCAGATTTTGGTCTTTTCCCATGATTCAATTCTGGGAGTTGGGTCTTGACCAGGAGGATAAGCTGAGTTGGATGGTTCGGGCGGAATTAAAGGAAGCGGCGGAGATAGAAGAAGAAAAGGCGGGGGTAGTAGTTTCCGGCGATTACCGGCGCTGGTTCAATTCCTTTGAGCAGGGTTTATTCCCGGAACAGTTTACCTACTGGCATGACGTTATCCGGAACCGGGACGGAGAAGTGTTTGGTACTTATCCGGAAAAAGAGTTTCCCGCGGTAATGTTCCAGGTGGATTCGGAGCATCTTTCTCTTATCCAGAATACCGATTCGATTGTCAGCGGGCGGGTGTTGCAGGCTCAGAAAAAATATCCAAAAGAGATCCAGCGGCGTTTCGCGGGGGGGTATGATTATTTTCAGGGAACTTTTCGTTTGGCCAGAGCGGAAGAAGTAGACGCATATGTTCGGAAGTCCCGTCCTCTGGAAACCGAGGCAGAGGCGTGTTTTATATATGGTGATACGGCCCAGCTGCACGACCGGATCGCTGGTGCGGTTGAGTTTGAGACCAAGATGAAACATCTGCGTGAAAGGTCAGACGCGGACGGGCGTCCGCTTAGGCTAAAGATCGGTGTTTCCCGCTACAATTTCTTCTGTTTGGAACGGATCGCTCAGTTTCTGCTTCTGCAGACCGGACGACAGGCGGATCTGCGTTCGATCAGTCTTAATCTGTTTCCGTTAACCCGTCTGCAGCGTAATTTCCTGGAGTACCTGGATGAGTTGAAGGCAGCTCTGCGCGGCTATGAGGATCTGGAGTTCTTTCTTTGCGATGAAGATTTGTTCCGGATACTTACCACGGTTTATGTCCAGGCGAGCCCGGGGAATGAAAGACAACTTTTACGGATGCTGGGTGTCGTCTGCGAACACGCGTTTATTGGGCCGCAGATAGTGGTGATCGACCCTTTTCACCGCTGCAATGCCAATTGTGTGCATTGCTGGGTGCATACGCCGAAGATCAAGCATTCACTAGAGTTTCTTGATCGTAAGATAACTCTGGAGCAGTTTCGGAAGATTGCCGACGATCTGTCGGATCTGCTGGCGGACAAGATAATCTTTCAGGGGGATGGAGAGCCTTTGCTTAATCCTGATTTCTTTTCCATGGTCGAGTATGCCCGGCGTAAGGGGCTGGAGGTCTCGTTTTTTACCAACGGTATCCTGCTGAATGAAGAGAACGTCCGGCGGGCCGTCGAGCTGGGAGTAAACGAGATTTTTTGCAGTCTTCCCGCCGGCACGGCGGAAGTTTTTGGCAAGGTTAACACCAGGCAGAAACCGGAAGTATTCGGTTCGATACTGAAGAATCTGGAAACACTCACGCGATTGAAAAAAACAAAACAGGTTAAAACGCCCCGGCTGATCGTTACTCACGTCATCCATAATCTCAATGCGCGGGAACTGACGGAGATGGCTCGCAATGATATTAACATCAAGGCGGACGTGATGCGCTTCTACCTCGTGCGGCTGGATGAAAATATCCGCTTTCTTCAGCTGAGCCGGGACGACGTGCAGGCTATTCGAGACCAGCTTATCGATGTTCGGAAAATGGTGGAAGAGAATCCCGGAACCGAGCTGCTGGATACCACGCAATTTCAGCTGGATAACATGGGAGAGGATACGGCCGAGTGGTCGAAAAACATCTTTCTTGAACGCGGCTGCGTTCTGGGCTGGAATTTTTCTCTGATACCCGCGGCCGGTGATGTGAGCTTCTGCTGTCATTTAAGAACGGTGGGCTATCTGGATAAAAACAGTTTTCGGGAGATATGGGAGTCCGAGGAGTACGCGTGTTATCGCCGGCAGGCCAAGTTCATGAAACAGAACATGAATGTCGAATTTCTGAATGGAACACGGCTTTACGATGAATACTGCGAGCATTGCGATACCCATCAGGTGATCCGCGACGTGTGGGAGCAGCTGCGGCAGTATAAACTGGAAGAGTTTATAACCGTTAATGAGACGCAGAAATAAAAATTTTTTATTCCTGATCTGTGGGATTTTTCTGGCAATGCTCTGCGGTGAACTAATGGTCAGACAGTTTGTGCGCATACCGCTGCATCCGGCATATCAGAGATTTTCCTGTAAGGGATATCAGAAGATACCGGAACTTTCACGGGACCGGGAGCTGTTCTGGAAACCGAATCTTGCGATTGAGGATGTGCCTTCGAAAGAACGCGGCTCTTTTCGGGTTCTTTGTCTGGGCGACTCCGTGACTCAGGGGTACAATCTGGAAAGTACGCAGACGTATCCGTATTTGCTGGCCAAGAGGCTGAGAGAAGAGGTCAGTTTAAAAGTGGAAGTTCTGAATGCCGGTTGTGGCGGATATACTTCTTTTCAGGGGAAAAAATATTTGAAGCAACTCGCGGGATGCGAGCCTGATCTGGTCATCTGCTGGTTCGGAGTGAATGACACAAGCGACGCGTTTATTTACGGGGATAGTGAGCAGAGAGATCCGGAAGATCGGGGCTGGAGAGCCGCCTGTTTCTATTTTTT
>JAGYOO010000059.1 GCA_018399295.1 Candidatus Omnitrophota bacterium
ACAGGTTCTTGCAGACGCGACCGGTGCCGAAGCTGCCGTTACCGGTGCCGAAGCCGCCGCGACTGGTGCTGAAGTTGCCGCGACCGGTGTTGAAGCCGCTGCGACTGGTGCCGAAGCCGCCGCGACCGGTGTTGAAGTTGCTGCTGATGTGGCCGCAGGCACGGCTGATGCTGCCGCAGGCGCTGTTGATGTGGCTGCGAAAACTGTTGATATGGCTAGGGGGGCTCTTGTAGGGGTGACAAAATCTTCAGACGTTGCTTCTCTGGCAGCGGATATTACATCGGGTACTGCTAGTATGGGGGATGTTATTGTCTCAGTTGCTCAAAATGCGGCAAGACAGACTCTTACTACGTACGCTGTTTCAACGGGCTTGGAAGCGGCAGGGGTCGATGACCCGTATATTATGGCTATGGTTAACGCAGTTGCCGCTGTCTATGGCGGCAGCGGTAATTTTACCAATTCAAGCGGAACATGGACTGAAACTTTTGTCGATACCTTTATTTCATCGACTGCCGGATTGGGAGATTATGCCGTCGCGGCAGCGGGAAGCTTGGCTTCCGAGGCTATTCGTCAGGAAGGGTATGACCAGGGCTGGGACCCGCTATTGACGGAATCTCTGTCAGTTACAGCGATGACGCTTACGAACGCGGTCGGCGGCGCGGCTGTCAGTACTTACCGGGCGGAAAAAGCCAGTCCGGGCGCGGGAAATTTTTCTCAGGCAGTTGCTGGCAATATTATAAGCTCAGCGCCGGGATTGGTGGGAAGATTAGCTGACGATGCGATCGGCCGGATAGCCCAGGAAGAGGGTTGGGATCCGACCTTAGCATCAGCCGTATCCGCGTTTGGCAGCGCTTTAGCCTCGAGCATGACGTCAGCTGGAGTAAACATCTCGCCCAATGAGCAGTTCGATAGCCAGGATTTTAAACAGGCTCTGTTGACAGGCCTTGAGACATACGCGGTGCACGGATACAAAGACTTTATGGTCAATGAAATGGGATGTACCGAGTCTCAGGCCAGCGCGGCGGCGTTTGATCTGACCTCGATTATCTCAACTTCTACTAAGTTTGCCGAATATAATTTTACTCCAGAAGAAATGGAAGGCATGGTAGCTGAGTTTTTCGGGGCTACTCCTGGTGAAAACGTATTTAGAGCCCTTGTTCCTGCCTCGTTCCTGTTTAATATCCCCACCGAATTGGAAGGTACGGTGGGTGGAATCATTTCAGACTATTCAGAGGCCATGTTCCCGTCTTATCCGGCAGGTGGGACCAGTTACAGCAAAGCTGACTATGTCGATAAGTTCTCCCAGGCAGTCGACCAGATGTCTTCGGCTATGTTTGCCGGAGGTAAAGTGACTCAGGGAGAGGATGGAAAGTATTATAACGAAGACGGTTCGGTAAATCATTATTATACCCGAAATGCTGATAAGCTGGAGTACAACCAATACTGGTCGGAGAAAAGGCCGGATGTGTTTGCGCAGACCCAGTCCGGCGAAGGCGAAGATCAGGGGAATCTGAGTTTCGGCCAGGCCTATTCTAATCTGCTTTCTGGTCGGATCTCTAATTTTCAGACTCAGGCGGCAGTCAGTAATCTGAACGGCACTATTAATGAGTTGCGTACTGCTTACTATATGTCTAGTTTGAGTGCGGATGGGTTTAATGTACAGAAAGTCGAATATGCGGATCGGTCTGGTAAACGGGTGCAAGGGATTACGATAAACGGAGATAATCAGAAGTTACTGAACCAGTTTGGAGCCAATGCCTTTAAGAATCAAGCCCAATTAAATTCTTTAGGGTTGTTTTTTAGTAATAATAACCAGTTTCTTTTAGGTGATGTTGCTGCTGTTCAGACAAGCTTTACTAACGGTCCGTTATGGCTGGCAAGCGGCAGTGAGCCGTCAATGGTGGCGGTTGAAGGTGTCGGAAATATAAGTATGTGGCAGGGCAGCAAGACGATCCAGAATTTTATTAATGGTCAGACAGAACTTGCAATCGACTTCGGCGGCGGTCGGCAGCTTTCCGATTTCGATACCACAAAACGCAAAACCATCTCACAGGAAGTTTACGGCGGTCTGCTTTCCACGAACTTGAAAGAAACGGACGCCGGGGTTATCCGTGCAATGAAGCAGAACGGGTTTACGGCCCAGGATGTTCTGACAGCTGGCGCCGACCTTAACCGGAACAACGTCGTCGTGGCCCACGCGCTTATAAACGCCGGCTACAGCGCGCCGGAGATAGTTACCGCGTATCTGACGAAGTCCGGGATCGACATGCAGAACAAGGCCCAGTCGATCCAGAACTGCGCGATCAACGCCCTTTCCGGATTTTTTGGCGGCAACCTGGCCTCGTCAGAGCAGAACCTGATCGCCCTGGGCGAAGAGCTGATATTCATGGACATTATAAACCAGGGTGAAGTGCAGGTGCAGGACGGCAAGGTGGAGACCTCAATGCTGGCCATGCAGCAGGTCGGTCAGTATGAAGGCTTGGATATTCAGGGTTACAAGCTGGATATGGACCAGCTGCAGAGCTTGAACTCTCCGGCTGTTGTTCATATGGGAGAAGACCATTGGAGCCTGGTGCAGGAATTTGACGTTGAAACCGGAAACGTTATTCTGATGGATAACGGTGAACGAGTGGAAATGAGCCGCGACGAGTTTCAGCTCCGGTGGGACGGGAATGTTCTGAGCCGGGAAGTCAGCGGAGTCGAATCAATGAAGCTGACTATGCCTCAGATGGGGCTGATCTCCGGCACCGGAGAAATCGCGGATAATCTGACCATTATCAGCGGATCGTACGAGGTTGAGATCCTGGGCGGAGGTTGGGAGGTTATATCCGCGGGAACTCCGGTGGGAGTAATTGAAGGAGCAGATAATCAGAAGAGTCTGCAGGGAGTTTCCCTGTTTAAAGATAAACAGGGAAATCGGCTTGTCGGAACCATGCTTCAGCGCCAGGTGACCGGAGCCGACGGGTCGCAGCGGATCGAACGCATGCTGCTGACAAACGGGTCGGTTATAACAGGCGGCGTTGTAAGCTCCGGCGAGGCTTTTGCGATAACCAACAACACTATCGGTAATAAGACTTCTTTTGGCCTGGCCAGGACCGAGGGCGACGCTGTTGAGGGCGGCAGTGGCGAGCTGAATCAGATAACTATTGGTAGAGACACGGACGGGATGACCTACGTCGAGGCCGACAGCCGCTACGGGATCCAGGATAACGAAGTCGTGTTCCGCAATAATGACGTGGTGGAGTATATTGGCAGCGGTGAGATTTCAATCGGGAGCCAGAATGTGGTTGTTGCCGAAGGCCAAAAAGCATTGATCTCTTCGGAAGGAATCAGGGTAACCGGTCAAACCTATACTGTCGCCCAGATAACCGGGATTGAGGGTGCTTCCAGCCAGGAATTTCTGCTGAGTGATATCACCAGTACGGAAATCTGGCAGGATAGCAACCAAAGAGCAGGCCAGATCAGGATGCAGTCTGTTGAAAACGAAGCAGGAGAAAAGCAGGAAACGCTCTCGTTTATCTCCAGTCAGGATTCATACACTATCGGGACCGAAGCCAGCGACAACAGGTTTATCGGAAACGTTTTCGGGCAATATTGCTATGAGAATACGACCGTTCACGTCGGGGAAGCCGGTAACGGGATAGATGTTAAATACAGCAGAGAAGGTGGTAAAGATAGATTTGAAGTAGTGAATCCAATCGAAGGAAATGAATTTCAATATACAGTTCTTACCTCCGATGGCCCTGAAAATATTACTGTCAGAGTTAGCGACGGGAGGCTAAGCGCCGGGAATGTCGAAGTTATCGCGCCTCAGCTTGTAAGTGGAAACAATAACATCCACTACAACGTCAGGGTGAATATCAATGAAGTTTTGGCTGACGGCAGCCTGGTGTGCACTACAAGTTTAAGTAAAGGACAGGAGTACTGGCTTAAGGCAGGGGGGCCCCCGAGTGAGAGCGGTCCTGATCTGAAGGCTCAGACGCACGCGCACATGACCGATAAAATAGGTGAAGACGGCGAAAGGTACAATGTTTTTACCGCTCAGGAAAACAGCGGTGCCTCGCAGCTTGTGTTTATCACTGATTCCGGATTTTCCAGTCCGATTAATATCGTTTACAGCACTGAAGGCAGTACCCTCACGCTGAACAACACGCAGGTAAACGGGCAGCAGGTGGTTAACGGCAGCGTAGAGTTCGTGAGGAAAAACGGAGAGGTCCGGCCGGAGTTCGGCAATGATACGAAATTCGAAGTTGTCCCGGGTGTCTATTCGACCCTGACGGCCGACGGTTATGAGCTGAGCGGGGAAGACAATACGGAATTCGAACGGGAGGTGGCAGGGGGGAACATCGTCACATTCCAGTATGAGAATGGCAGGATCTCGGCCGTAAAGAATAATGAGTTTGTGGTTACCGAGATACAATTGGCGCACGGATCGGCAAAAGACGTGAAAGTAAAGGTGCTGGGTATGCGGGGAGACGGGAGCTGTCAGTATCTTGCTGAGCTGAAAACAGAGACGCGGTGGTACGCAAACATGCCTGAGAATATTGATTCGGTTGATCTGAATCGGCCCGCTGCGCCGTCCCTGAACCTGGATCCCGGAATGATTACTCAGGGCGTGCAGCTGAGTCACGAGGTTATCGACGGTGTCGAGTATCGGGTGTTCTCCGGTATGGAAGGACAGTCCTCGCAGGTGGCGTTTATCGCTGATCTTGGACTCATGAACCAGGCCGAAGTCATTACACCTGACGGCAGCTGGGCGATTGTGAACGAGGCTGGAGATAACACGATCGAAGAGGCCGGACTCAGAATCAACAGCGGCCGGATCGATTTCACCGAAAACGGACCGCAGCTGAACACGGATCACGATTATCGAGTGCTGGTTCCTGGGTTCAAAGACTCTGCCGGCCGTGAGGTAAAGGTTTGGGAGAAGGCTTCTGCAGGTGAAGCCCCGCTCATAGTTGCAAACAAAAGCGACGCGGGGGCGAGCAGGGTAGTCAGAGACGACGCCATACTTAAAATCACCGAAACCATTTTGCTTGAAAAAGGCGATTTTACGATTGTCAGGGACAGCGATCTGAAGGCCCAGGATACCTCTGCCTTTGCCGGCTTGGATTTGATTTGGAACGGGGGGTCAGTAAAACTGGGAGAGGAAAAGAATTTCTTTACCGGAACCGGCGGTCTCGAACGCATGATCAAGTACGAAAACGCGGAGACCAATGAGAGATATTTTCTTACAGTGGACCAACTCGGCGTCCAAACTGCCCCGGACGGGCAGATAACAGGACTGGTTATTATTGACGGATACCTGAACATGCCTGACCAGCCTGACTTCGATGGCCTGAAACTGGCGCCTGAGAAGTTCGGAGGGAGCACGGGATCGGACAGCACGCCGCCGCAGAGTCTACACGGGACCGATATCAGAATCATCGAACGTGACGGTGTAAACTACATGAAGGGTTTTGTAAAGATCGTCAGCGGACAGGAATATTACGGAGCCGGAAGTGTAATTGACGTGAACCTCAGCGCAGGCAATACGATTGATGTCTATCAGCACAAAAACCTTAATCAAGGGCGGGTAATTGTAACTACCGATGGTGCGCAACTTGATTTCAGCGAGGGGCGTGAAGCAAGATTCGAAGTCGACAAGGCGACGGCGGCTCAAGGTCTTGATATTCAAGGACAGCATTACAGCTCCGTTGATTCTGCTTATTCAGTGACAATAGGCGTGAGCGGGACAAGGGTAGAAGGTGCAAATACATCAGATCTTTCGATCTCAACCGTGAAGACAGTGGGAGTTGATGTTTTGCGCGCCGGTTCTAATGGTGAATTCGCGGTGGAGGTAAGTCTTAATGACAGTCAGCAGCCGTTTGAGGTCACAAGCCATTATCGGGTTGATCAGGAAACAGGGAAGCTGGTCTTTGATCATTCAGAAGGGTTGATCCCGGGACAGAAAATAAATGTAACTGTAACTGACGGAGTAGCGGACCATTTGGCAGTCGGGGATGTGGAGCTCCGGGTCAGGTCTGACGGTGAACTGGTTATCCACGGAACAGTGTTCGGAATGCTGGACAGGATCCACGATACTAAAGCTTCGGGAGGAGGAGGAGCGGTTGATTTTGTTGAGCGAGACGTTACTTTGTGGAATGAGACTGACCTTGGGGATGGAAAAATCCGCCAGACATGGACGGATCAGCTCTATTTCCATGAAGGCGCTTTCATGCCTGACAGCGCGGGAGCAAATGTTACAGTCACCTCTACGGCCGCGAATGGCAATGTCCATGTTGCCGGCTATGTTTTCGGCGATAACAATGCTGAAAGCTACACTATTCATGTGCGTGAGGAAGGTCTTACCTTTAGCAATGTTAAAAACATGGTCGCTAAAAACGAGAAGACTTACGAGACCAGCGGAGGCGATCTGTTAGTGCGGGACTATTATGAAGTAACGGATCAGGGGTTGACCCGGATTGACCATCACTGGACCATTGACGGTAGCCTCCCGCAACAAGGACAGCAGTTTACACTTAAGGACAACGGACGCGAGTACACGGTAATGGATTACGACCAGGACGGGGCGCTTGAGCCGCTTTCTCCGGAGACGTTCGATTCGACCGATTCTGGCCAGTGGGGCGGGTTCAAGGACCTGTTTCAGGATAAACGGGTGCTGATGGAAGGAGATTCCGAGGCGGGCAAGCTCTGCGCGGTGGATATGACTGAGATCGAGCAGGCCGGAGGGACTGTAACGGTATACTTTGATGTAAAAGAGAACATCTTCGGAGCCGAATCATCTTATGAAGTAGTACAAAACAGAATAGCTGAGCTGCCTGAGATTTCGCAAGAGGAATACTCCGAAATGATGAGCGAGTTAGATCGCGCATGGGAATCCTCAGGAGGAGACTGGGACGCCATCTCTTATCAGGATAATCAGCGTGCTCTAACGGAAACAGTAACTATGGGAGAACAGGTCCTTCAAAAAGGGCTGCCGATGATCAGTGAAAACGGCGAAAAATTTCTGCTGCTTAACCATAATCGCCTGGCTGATACAGGAGGAGATGTTCTTCTGGCCTCCAAGGGGCAGTTGTTTACGCTGGACCGGCTTAACCTGGGCGAGGGGGAAGACAAACAGACCCGGATCGCTCCACAGGCGATGGGCGGTGGCGAAAAAGGTTCCGCGCCGGTGGAAAACGAAATCAAATTCTTCGTGGACCAGGCGACCGGGGACAGAATCATATTGGAGAACCAGTTGATAGATATTCAGGACGGAATCTGGGTCATAACCTCCAATGTCGTGCTCAATAATGTCGGATCAGCGCAGGGAACCGGCGGCGCGTTGAAGACGGTTTCGGCCTCCGGCCGGCAGGTCGAGATTACGGCCGGGGTCAAAGCCAGGGTAAAAGAAGGGGAGGTAAGAACCTACTCTTCCGGCGAGGTTATTGATTATAGCCGCACTTATTCACGATTGGCGAAGATGGGGCTGGAAAAAGGCGAGTCCGTGGGCAAGGCCTGGTGGGCCGCTGTGTCCGGCTCTGTTTATGGAGGCGGGGACGCGCTTAGATCGCGGTTAGGCATGGAGCGGCCTAATCAGGACAGGATCGATTATTACAGAGACATGTACACCGATGCCATCAACCAATTCCATGGGACGAATAAG
>JAGYOO010000006.1 GCA_018399295.1 Candidatus Omnitrophota bacterium
TGGAGGGAAAAGACTTTTGAAGTCTTTGGCTGATATGCTTAAGGGAAAACAGGGACGGTTTCGTCAGAACCTGCTGGGAAAACGAGTGGATTATTCCGGCCGGTCGGTAATTGTTATCGGTCCGGAACTGAAGCTTAATCAGTGCGGTCTGCCGAAGCGGATGGCCCTGGAACTGTTTGAGCCGTTTATCATCAAGAAACTGCGGGAGCGGGGACTGGTGCACACAGTAAAGAGCGCCAAGCGGATGGTTGAGCGGGCGCGGCTGGAAGTCTGGGATATTCTGGAAGATGTTATTAAAGAACACCCGGTGTTGCTTAACCGCGCTCCGACTTTGCATCGATTAGGGATTCAGGCGTTTGAGCCGGTTCTTATCGAAGGAAAGGCAATCCGGGTTCACCCGCTGGTCTGCACCGCGTTTAACGCGGATTTTGACGGTGACCAGATGGCTGTGCACGTGCCGCTGTCAAATGAGGCGCAGATGGAGTCGCGCCTGATTATGATGTCTACTAATAATATATTTTCCCCTTCTGACGGACGCCCGATTATCGCGCCCAGTCAGGATATTGTTCTCGGCTGCTATTACCTGACAACCTTGGGTCAGCGTCGGGACGTGAACCCGAATAATTTCCCGCTCTTCGGCGAAGCGGACGAGGCCTTTACCGCTTATCAGTGTGAGCAGGTTCAGGTTCATGACCGTTGCCGGTTGCGCCGAGGCGATGAAATGATCGAAACTACGGTTGGCCGCATCATTTTTAATGAACTGTTGCCGCCGGGATTCGGGTTTGTTAACGAGCAGATGGATAAGAAAAAACTCAGCCAACTCATTACTGACTGCTATAAACTGTTCGGACATCAGCGGACGGTTGTTCTTTTGGATGATCTGAAAAAAATCGGATTCGAGTACGCTACTATCGGCGGGTTATCTATCGCCATGGAAGATCTTACGATTCCGGAAGAAAAGACAGTTATAATTAATAAGTCGCTCCAGGAAGTCGCGGGAGTGGAGAAACAGTACAAACGCGGGATTATTACCGAAGGAGAACGGTATAACAAGATTATCGACATCTGGACCCGGACCACGGATACTGTTTCCGACCTGGTGTTTAAAGGGCTGGATCATTTTAACAGTATCTTTATGATGGCCGATTCCGGGGCGCGCGGATCTAAATTGCAGATTCGCCAGCTGGCGGGCATGCGCGGTTTGATGGCCAAGCCTTCGGGCGAGATTATCGAAAACCCGATCGCAGCTAACTTCCGTGAAGGTCTAACTGTTCTTGAATACTTTATTTCCACGCATGGTGCGCGGAAAGGTCTGGCTGACACCGCCCTTAAAACCGCGGATGCCGGATATCTTACCCGCCGGCTTATTGACGTTGCCCAGGATGTGATCGTAACGGTTGACGACTGTAATACCCTTAATGGGATTCTGATATCAGCGATTACCGAAGGCGATGACGTGGTGGTGCGGCTTAAGGAGAGGATTGTCGGACGCGTTGCGCTGGATAATATTGTAGATATTGTTACCGACCGGCCGATTGTTTCCGCGGGAGAAGAGATAACCGAGGAAAAGGCGGAGCGGATTGAAGAGCTGGGGATTGAAAAGATCCGGATTCGCAGTGTGTTGACCTGTGAGACTCCTTACGGTACCTGTGCCAAATGTTACGGACGCAACCTGGCTACGCAGAGACTGGTTGAGTTGGGAGAGGCTGTGGGAATTGTTGCCGCCCAGTCCATCGGAGAGCCGGGTACGCAGCTTACGATGCGGACGTTTCACATCGGCGGTACTGCCAGCCGAATTGTTGAACAGTCATTTATCCGCGCCAAGAACACCGGATTTATTAAATACCATGGTCTGCGCACGGTTACTACAAAGAATAACGAGATCATCGTGCTTAATCGTAACGGACAGATCAGCATCCATGATGAAAATGACCGGGAGTTGGATACGCATACCATTCCGATTGGTTCGGTAATCGCCGTTCCGGACGGAAACGCGGTGGAGAAAAATCAGATGTTTGTAAAGTGGGATCCTTATACTTCTCCGATTCTGACCGAGGTCACCGGCCGGGTTCGGTTCGAGGATATCAAAGAGGGTCTTACCGTGCGGGAAGAGATCGATCCGTCGACCGGTCTTACCGATCGCGTTATTATCGATCATAAGGCTGACTATCATCCGCAGATCATCCTTCTGAATGACGCGGGTGATGTCGTTGCTTTTTATACCATTCCATCCGGAGCGCATATTGTGGTGCAGGAGGGACAGGAAGTGGAAGCCGGAAGCCTGCTGGCGAAGACGCCCCGGAAAATAACCAAGACCAAAGATATTACCGGTGGTTTGCCCCGGGTCGCGGAGATCTTTGAGGCCCGGCGGCCGAAAGATCCGGCGATTATCAGTGAAATCGACGGAATGGTTGATTTCGGTCCGGCGAAGAAAGGCCATCGCCAGGTTGTTATCCGCAGTGCTTCCGGAATGAGTAAGGAATATCTTATCCCGCCGGGAAAGCATCTTAACGTGTATAAAGGCGATAGTGTTTTTAGTGGACAGTCGATAACCGACGGTCCGGTGGTTCCGCACGATATTCTTCGCGTCTGCGGGGTCCAGAAACTCCAGGAACATCTTGTAAATGAGATCCAGGAGGTCTATCGCCTGCAGGGCGTGCACATCAATGACAAACACATTGAAGTAATCGTGCGCCAGATGCTGAAAAAAGTAAGCATTGATGAGCCGGGAGATACGGAGTTTCTGCCGGGACAGCAGGTGGACAAGTTCCGCCTGGAAGAGGAAAACAGCAAGATCCGGGAGAAGAAGGGTAAGCCGGCCAGCGCGAATCCGCTGCTGCTTGGTATTACCAAGGCCTCGTTGACCACAGAGAGTTTTATTTCCGCGGCCAGTTTTCAGGAGACAACCCGCGTGCTTACCGAGGCGGCTGCCAGTGGCAAGCGGGATGAACTTCTCGGGTTAAAGGAAAATGTGATCATGGGACATCTTGTTCCCGCCGGTACTGGTTTTCCCGCGCATCGTCACATAAGCATTCCTCCTCAGGGACCGCAGGCAAAAGAAGAGCCCGCGACGGAGAAGGAAGAGAACATCTTAAAAGCAAGCTAAAGGAGAAACCGCGGTATGCCGACAATCAATCAGCTCATTCGCATGGGAAGAAAACAGAGCAAGGCTCGATCAAAGTCCAGGGCGCTGCAGCAGTGTCCGCAGCGGCGAGGTGTTTGTCTCCAGGTAAGAACTATGACGCCGAAGAAACCGAACTCCGCGCTGCGGAAGATCGCCCGTGTGCGGCTTACGAACGGAATTGAAGTAACGGCGTACATTCCGGGAGAAGGGCATAACCTGCAGGAACATTCGATAGTGCTGGTGCGTGGCGGCCGGGTCAAGGATCTTCCAGGAGTGCGTTATCATATCGTTCGTGGGACTCTGGATACCGCCGGGGTATCGGACCGGAAAAAAAGCCGTTCCTGTTACGGGGCCAAGAAGCCGAAGAAGTAAGGGTTAGAAGCGTTTTTTCGGAGATAATCGATTTCCGGAAAAGGCAATATTTATTGTAAGGAGGGAAACATGCGTCGTAGACGCGCGCCAAAACAGCAGGTTACGCCGGATCCTAAATATAACAGCCGGCTGGTCACCAAAATGGTAAACATGGTAATGGTTCAGGGCAAGAAGTCCCTGGCGGAAAACGTTATGTATACCGCGATGGAGATCCTGGAAAAAAAGACCGGCAAAAATCCGCTGGATGTCTTTAAAAAGGCCGTTGAGAACACTCGTCCTCTGCTGGAGGTAAAACCGCGGCGGGTTGGCGGGGCGACTTATCAGGTGCCGGTTGAGATCCGTCAGGATCGCGGGACTGTAATGTCCTTGCGCTGGATGCGTAATTTCGCGCGGCAGCGGAAGGGCAAGCCGATGGAGGAGAAACTGGCTCAGGAAATTCTCGATTCCTTCAATGGCGAGGGATCGACCGTCAAGAAGCGTGATGATATGCATAAGATGGCCGAGTCTAATAAAGCCTTTGCCCATTATCGCTGGTAATCGAAGCGAAAGCGAAACCGGCAGCGGCGGTATTCACGATATATGATGCGGCAATTCGCGTTGGAAAAAACTCGTAATATCGGCATTATGGCGCATATTGATGCCGGTAAGACGACGACAACTGAACGGATCCTCTTTTACACCGGCAGGGTGTACAAGATCGGGGAGGTGGATGAAGGCACCGCGACTATGGACTGGATGGTCCAGGAGCAGGAGCGCGGCATCACCATCACCAGCGCCAGCACGACGTGCTTCTGGCGTGACGTTCGGATAAATATAATTGACACTCCCGGACACGTTGATTTTACCGTGGAAGTGGAACGCTCATTGCGGGTTCTCGACGGAGCGATAATTGTTCTTTGTGCGGTAGGAGGAGTAGAACCACAGTCTGAAACCGTTTGGCGTCAGGCGCAGCGGTACCGGATTCCTCGGATGGCCTATATTAACAAAATGGACCGGGTCGGGGCGGATTTTTTCGGGACCGTAAAGCAGATGGAGGAAAGACTGGCGGCAAAGGTGATCCCGCTGCAGCTGCCCCTGGGAAGCGAAGATACCTTTCGGGGCGTAGTGGATATTATCAGACGGCGCGCGCTGATCTTTGAGCGTGACAATCCCGATATTGAGGTTAAAGAGGAAAAGATTCCGGAAGATCTGCTTGATTCGGTGGAAGAACACCGGAACCGGCTGGTGGAAATAGCCGCGGAGCAGGATCCGAATATCATGGATAAGTATGTGCATGATCAGGAACCGGATGAAACTGAGTTGCGGCAGGCGCTGCGTAAGGCGGTTCTGCAGCATGAATATATCCCGGTCTTCTGTGGTTCAAGTTTCCGGAATCAAGGTATCCAGCCGCTGCTGGACGCGATCTGCGATTATCTCCCGAGTCCTCTGGAGGTTCCTCCCATTGAAGGGATAAACCCGGAAACCGGTGATAAGGAAAAACGGGTGACCAGCGATGACGAGGCTTTGAGCGGGCTGGCCTTTAAGATAATGTCCGATCCCTATGTGGGTAAGCTTACTTTTATCCGGATCTACAGTGGAGTGCTTAAAACCGGAAAAACCGTGTTCAATGCCAGCAAGGGTGTACGGGAGCGGATCGGCAAGATAGTCCGGATGCACGCGAATAAGCAGGAAATCGTCGAACAGATATTTTCCGGTGACATCGCCGCGGTGGTCGGTCTGAAACAGACGCGCACCGGTGACACGGTCTGCGACGCGGCAAAACCGGTTTTGCTTGAAAGCATGCATTTCCCGGAACCGGTTATGTCCATGGCCATCGAACCGGCGACAAAGGCGGCGCAGGAAAAACTGACGTTCGCGCTGGACAAGGTTCAGGAAGAAGACCCGTCATTCCAGGTGCGGTACAATCAGGAGACCGGACAGACCCTGATCGCGGGAATGGGTGAGCTTCACCTGGAGGTTGTTGTTGACCGGTTGCTTCGTGATTTCAAGGTCGAGGCCACAGTGGGCAAGCCGCAGGTCGCGTATAAAGAGACCCTGGGAACCGCCTGCCGTGTGGAGGGTAAGTTTGTGCAGCAGACCGGAGGGAAGGGCCAGTACGGACACGTGGTACTGGAGATGAAACCCGCTGAGCGCGGTGAGGGAATAAAATTTATAAATGATATAAAGCAGGGCGTGATTCCTCGGGAGTTTATCCCCGCGGTTCGGGAAGGTGTTCTTAGCGCGTCTCAGTCCGGGATTCTTGGTGGTTACCCGGTAATTGACATAGAGATTAAACTGGTGGATGGCTCCTTTCACGAAGTGGATTCTTCGGAAATGGCCTTTCGCGTCGCCGGATCGATGGCGGTAAATAACGGCTTGAGAAAAGGAAAGGCAGTGCTCCTGGAGCCGATAATGCTGCTTGAAGTTATCGTGCCGGTAGAGTATCTGGGAGACGTGATCGGTGATCTTAATTCACGTCGTTGCCGCATTGAGGCGATCACTGACCGGGCGAACGCGAAAATTATAAAGGGCTTTTCTCCTCTGGCGGAACTGTTTGGCTACTCAACAATTATAAGAAGCTTGACACAGGGCCGGGGAATATATACAATAGAACCTTCTTATTACTCAGAGGTTCCCAGGCAGGTACAGGAAACTATTATCGGACCGCGATATTAAACGGGGAGGTTTAAGATGGCGAAAGAGAAGTTTGAACGGACAAAGCCGCACGTGAACATCGGGACCATCGGTCACGTTGATCATGGCAAGACCACGCTTACGTCAGCGATTACCCGGTATCTGGCGAACAAGGGGCTGGCCATGGCGAAGAACTATGATGAGATTGACAATGCTCCGGAAGAGAAGGAACGCGGAGTAACGATCAACGTACATCACGCGGAGTACATGACGGAGACGCGGCATTACGCTCACGTTGACTGTCCCGGACACGCGGATTATATAAAGAACATGATCACCGGAGCGGCGCAGATGGATGGATCGGTGCTTGTAGTATCAGCGCCGGACGGCCCGATGCCGCAGACGCGCGAGCACATTCTGCTGGCGCGGCAGGTGGGAGTACCGGCGATCGTAGTGTACATGAACAAGACGGACATGGTAGACGACGCGGAGCTTCTGGATCTGGTGGAACTGGAAGTGCGCGATCTGTTGAACAAATATGAATTCCCCGGGGATAAGACCCCGATTGTGCGGGGATCGGCGCTGAAGGCGCTTGAGGAGATGGACGCCGGGAAGTTTGACGGAGACAATTGCAAGTCGATCCAGGCGCTGATGGACGCGGTAGACGCGTTCGTGCCGACGCCGGAGCGCGACATCGACAAGCCGTTTTTGATGGCGATCGAAGACGTATTTTCGATCACCGGCCGTGGGACAGTGGGAACGGGCCGGATCGAGCGCGGAAAGATCAAGGTCGGCGAGGAGATCGAACTGATCGGGATGAAAGAAGAGACAAAGAAGACGGTAGTCACCGGAGTGGAGATGTTCCGGAAACTGCTGGATGAAGGAATGGCCGGAGACAACGTGGGGCTGCTGCTGCGCGGAGTGGACAAGAAAGAGCTTGAACGCGGGCAGGTAGCCGCGAAGCCGGGTTCGATCACGCCGCACAAAAAGGCGAAGACCCAGGTATATATATTGACGAAGGAAGAGGGCGGGCGGCATACACCGTTTTTCAAAGGCTACCGGCCGCAGTTTTACTTCCGGACGACAGACGTGACCGGGATTGTGAAGCTTCCGGAAGGTGTGGAGATGGTGATGCCGGGAGATAACGTGGCGATGGAAATCGAACTCATCGTACCGATCGCCATGGAAAAAGAGCTGCGGTTCGCGATTCGCGAAGGCGGCCGAACCGTTGGTGCCGGAGTTATCTCCGAGATCATTGAATAAATCGAAACAGAGGCAGGGGAATGCGAGAACAGATTACGATAATCTGCACAGATTGTAAAAATCGGAACTATCATACCGATAAAAATAAGAAAAAACATCCAGAGAGACTTGAGCTGAAGAAGTTTTGCCGGACATGCCGTCGGCATACGCAGCATAAGGAAACAAAGTAAAGACTGAACAGGACGTCGCTTTTCGGAAGCGAAACGGGGTTTTTTTGCCTTCCGAAAAGTGTCGTTTTTTTAAACATCTGGAGCTGCTCTAATTAAAGGAGCGTCGGTTAATGGTAAACCAACGGTCTCCAAAACCGTTACTGCGGGTTCGATTCCTGCCGCTCCTGCCATCTAATAAACGGTAAGCTGATATGGGAAAATTGATAAAATTTCTGGTAGATGTAAAAGCGGAGATGAAAAAGGTCTCCTGGCCGAATCGGGATGAGTTGCTCAATTCGACCATGGTGGTCATTCTTTCTGTGGCGTTGCTGGGCGCATTTGTCGGAATCGTGGATCTGATCTTTTCATTTATAATTGGAGCGCTGATAAGATAATGGCAAAAAGATGGTATGTCGTGCACACTCAGACCGGGCACGAGGAGAAGGTAAAGCGGCTTTTGGAGAGTCGGATCCGTACGGCTAACGCCGGAGAAAATGTGAGTCAGATACTCATCCCCACGGAAAAGGTTTCCGAGGTTCGCGGCGGCAAAAAAAAGATTCTGGAACGGAAGTTCTTTCCCGGTTATGTCCTGATCGAGATGGAGCTGAGCGATGAGAACTGGTACCTGATTAAAAATACTCCGGGGATTACCGGGTTTATCGGTCCGGGGGCCAAACCGCATCCCCTGCGGGATGATGAAGTGGCCTCGATTTTGAAGCAGGCTGAAGACAGCAAGGAGAAGCCGATCCCTAAGATCGTGTTTGAAAAGGGCGAGTCCGTGAAGATAACCGAAGGGCCGTTCACGAATTTTAACGGAGAGATCGAGGAAGTTTATCCGGGAAAAGGGAAAATAAAAGTAATGGTTTCGATATTCGGCCGGCAGACGCCGGTGGAGCTCGAGTACTGGCAAGTGGAGAAGATCTAAAATGGCTAAAGCAATAAAAGCTAAGGTAAAACTTCAGATTCCGGCCGGCGCGGCCAATCCGGCACCGCCAGTCGGTCCGGCGCTTGGACAGCATGGTGTGAATATTATGGACTTCTGCAAAAAATTCAATGAAGCTACCAAGGACAGGCAGGGTCTGGTTATTCCCGTTGTCCTGACTGTATACGAGGATCGGTCATTTGATTTTATCCTTAAAAGCCCGCCCTGCTCGGTACTCTTGAAACGGGCAGCTGGTTTGGCCAAGGGTTCAGGTGTTCCGAATAAAGAAAAGGTCGGAAGCGTTACTTCCGCTCAGGTCGAGGAGATTGCCCGGACGAAGATAAATGACTTGAATGCGAGCAATCTGCCTCAGGCGGCGAAAATCGTGGCCGGAACTGCCAGAAGCATGGGAATCGAAATAAAGGATTAAGCGGCGATGAAAGTAAAAGTTAAAGGCAAGAGAATGAAGAAGGTGGTAAGCCTGGTCGATAAGCAGAAGAGTTATTCGCTTGACGAGGCGGTAGGTATTCTTAAACAGGCACATACTGTGAAGTTTGACGAATCCGTTGATCTGGCGATGAAGCTGGGAGTAGATCCGCGTCAATCTGATCAGATGGTCCGGGGCAGTGTATCTCTGCCGCACGGATTGGGGAAAAAAGTCCGGGTGGCGGTTTTCTGCAAAGGAGAGGAAACAGCCGCGGCAAAAGAGGCGGGTGCGGATCATGTCGGAGATCAGGATCTGATCGAAAAGATCAAGGGTGGATGGCTGGATTTCGATGTGGCAGTGTCAACGCCGGATATGATGCGGGAACTGGCCAAGATGGGAAAAATCCTTGGTCCGCGAGGGCTGATGCCGAGTCCGAAGACCGGAACCGTGACCACTGACGTGGGGCGGGCAGTAAAAGAGGCCAAGGCGGGCAAGGTGGAGTTCAAGATGAACAAGCTGGGCGGAATTCATGTTTCAGTCGGTAAACTTTCGTTTAAGGAAGAAGCGCTGATCGAAAACTCTCGCTCTGTGATCGACGCCCTGTTACGGGCGAAACCCCAGACGGCAAAAGGACAATATATTGAAAGTCTTTATATCTCAAGCACGATGGGGCCGGGTGTCAGGATAAATCCTTCTGAATACAGATCAGTATAAAAAGAGGTCGGCATGGCTCATTTTGAAAAACAGTTGATGGTGAAAGAGGTAAGAGAGAAGCTGAAGGATTCTTCAGGCGTGATCCTGTCGAATTTTCAGAGGCTCAGTGTTGTGGAGATGGATGAACTGCGGCGGAATCTGGAAAAGGGTTCAAGCAGGTTCATTGTTTCTAAAAATTCCCTGTTAAAGCGGGCCCTGGCTGAAGTCGGCATGGAACAGGCAGGAGAGTATCTGGATGGAAAAACCGGACTTGCGGTGTACCAGGGTGATCCGGTTACAGTTGCCAAGACATTGATCGACTTTTCCAAGGAACATGAAAATTTCCGGGTACGCGGCGGGTTCGTTGAGGGAGAGTTTGTGCCGGAAGGGCGGACACGGGCGTTGTCTGAGCTGCCTTCAAGGGATGCTCTCTATGCAATGGTGGTCAGGGGAATGGCGGCTCCTCTGTCCGGATTAGTAAACGTGCTTTCCGGGTCTATCAGAGGCCTGGTGACGGCTATTGACCAAATCAGAAAACAAAAAGAAGAGCAAGTCGATAAGGAGGGAAAAAATGGCTGAGCAGGTTAAAGAGGAACAGCAGGAAGAACAGAAAAAGCCGGTTGAGCTTTCTGCAAAGGCGGAGGAAATTATAAAGGGTATCGAGACCATGAGCGTGCTGGAATTATCGAACCTGGTTAAGGCCCTCGAAGATAAGTTCGGTGTATCGGCCAGCATGCCGATGGGGATGGCCATGGCCGCTCCTGCTGGTGCCGCCGCTGCCGCGCCGGAAGAGGAAAAGACCAGCTTTACCGTGGTTCTTGCCGCTGTCGGCGACAAGAAGATTCAGGTCATCAAGGAGATTCGCGGGGTAACCGAACTTGGGTTGAAGGAAGCCAAGGATCTGGTGGAAGCTGCTCCGAAGGCGGTCAAGGAAAATGTTTCCAAAGAAGAGGCCGAGGAGATCAAGAAGAAGCTCGAAGCGCAGGGAGCGACTGTAGAGCTGAAGTAAACGGTAAATACCTTCGAGGTTAGTCCAATATGGTAGAAAGAAAAAACTACGCGAAGCTCAAATATATTTTTGAGCTGCCGCATCTTTTGCAGGTCCAGCGCGAATCTTACAATAGCTTTATTCAGGAAGGAATTCCGCGGAGCAAGCGGCGGCAGAGCGGCGGTCTTGATGCCGTGTTCCAGGAGGTCTTCCCGATTGAGAATTTCGATAAGACCTGCCGAGTGGAGTATGTCGATTATACGCTTGACAGATCCAAGTATGATGTCTGGGAATGTCAACGCCGGGGATTGACCTATGCCTCCCCTCTCAAGGTGACCCTGCGCCTTCGTACGCAAAAGGAAGTGAAGGAGCAGGAGGTTTACATGGGCGAGCTTCCGCTGATGACCGACGTGGGCACGTTTGTTATCAATGGAGACGAGCGGGTGGTTGTAAGCCAGTTGCACCGGTCTCCGGGCATCTGTTTTGAGGAGGCTGGGAATGTTGCCGGGAAAAAGCTTTATTCAGCCCGTATCATTCCTTACCGCGGCGCCTGGGTAGAGTTTGAGTTTGACGCTAATGACGTACTTTACGTGTATATTGATCGCCGGCGCAAATTCTTTGCCACGACCTTTCTTCGCGCTATCGGTTATTCTTCGAACCCGGAGATCCTCAAGCTGTTTTATCCGGTTCAGGAGGTAAAACTTCCGTTGAAGACCACGGAAGAGATGTCCAAGATGATCATCGCTACTGACGTTCCTAATCCCAGCGACGCGACCACGGTAATGATTTCCGCTGGAAGCCGGTTGACGAAACACGCTGTGGATCAGATGCTGGATATGGGAATAAAAAAAATCGATGCCTTTGTCGCGGATAGCCTGGAAGTGATCAATACTCTGGAGAAGGACCGAACTCAGAACCGGGAAGAGGCGTTGTTTGAGATTTATCGTCGTCTTCGTCCCGGCGATCCTGTGACTATTGAATCGGCCGAAGGACTGATCGAACGGTTAATTTTTGATCCGCGGCGTTACGATCTGGGGCGCGTTGGCCGGTTTGTCCTTAATCGTAAACTCAAGATGAACGTCGATCTGGATCAGCGGGGGTTGGATAAAGAGACCCTTATCAGCGCTGTTCGGTATCTCATAAAATTGAAGAACGGTGAAGGCGAGATTGATGATATTGATCATCTCGGTAACCGGCGCGTGCGGACGGTCGGTGAACTCGTGCAGAACCAGTTTCGAATCGGATTGGCCCGGATGGAGCGCTCAGTGCGGGAGAGGATGGGCATCTACGATTTAGAAACCGTAATGCCGCATAATCTGATTAATTCCAAACTTATTTCATCGGTCATTAAAGATTTTTTTGGCCGCAGTCAGCTTTCTCAATTCATGGATCAGACAAATCCTCTGGCTGAATTAACCCATAAGCGCCGTCTCAGCGCACTGGGGCCGGGTGGATTGAGCCGAGAGCGGGCCGGGTTTGAGGTCCGCGACGTACATTATTCGCACTATGGCCGTATTTGTCCGATTGAAACGCCGGAAGGTCCGAATATCGGTCTTATTGCTTCATTGACCACCTATTCCCGGATAAACGAGTTCGGGTTTATTGAAACTCCTTACCGGAGAGTGGAAAAAGGGCGGGTCACCGATAATCTGGATTATTTGAGCGCGGACATGGAGGATCAGTACGTTATCGCGCAGGCGAACGCGCCGATCGACCCGCAAGGACGGTTTATAAATGACAGCATTCTTTGCCGGTACAAGGGAGATTTTCCCAAGATGCCCAAGGAAGATGTTGATTATATGGACATTTCTCCTTCCCAGCTGGTGAGTGTTGCCGCGTCCTTGGTTCCGTTTCTGGAACACGATGACGCCAACCGCGCCCTGATGGGGGCGAACATGCAGCGTCAGTCAGTTCCGCTTCTGGATACCGAGGCGCCGCTGGTCGGTACGGGCATGGAGGCCAAGGTGGCCAAGGATACCGGGTCGGTAGTCGTGGCCCTGACATCTGGAACCGTGCAGTATGTGGACGCGGAGAAGATTATTTTAAATGACAACGTCTATCATCTGAAAAAGTTCATGCGGTCTAACGCCTCCACCAGCTTGAATCAACGGCCGATTGTTAAGGCCGGAGACAAAGTAAAGAAGGGGCAGGTGCTGGCGGATGGGGCGGCGACCAAGAATGGAGAACTGGCATTGGGCCGGAACGTCCTGGTCGCGTTTATGCCCTGGCGTGGCTACAATTTCGAAGACGCCATTCTCATCAGTGAAAAGGTAGTTAAGGAAGACCTGTACACCTCGGTTCATATTGAGGAATTTGAATGCGAGGCCCGCGACACCCGTTTGGGTAATGAAGAGATTACCCGGGATATCCCGAACGTTGGCGAAGAGTCGCTGAAGGATCTCGGGGAAGACGGGATCATCCGGGTCGGCGCTCAGGTGCAAGCCGGAGATATCCTGGTGGGAAAGGTCACGCCCAAGAGTGAGACCGAACTTTCACCGGAAGAAAAACTGTTGCGGGCGATCTTCGGAGAAAAGGCCCAGGATGTCAAAGATACCTCGCTGACGGTTCCGCCCGGAGTCGAAGGCGTGATCATCGATGTCCGTGTTTTTTCCCGGAAGGGACTGAGAAACAAATCCAAAGAACAGATAAATGAAGAACTGCGGATGATGGATAAGATCCGCAAGTATTATACGGATCAGATCAAAAAACTGAAACTTGAAAGAAATAATAAGCTTGCTAGCCTGCTTCAGGGAAAACAGCTTGCCCAGAGTCTTTTGGACGAAGAAAGTGGAGCGGTGCTGGTTGCCGCGAACCGGACGGTAAAAAAGACTGACCTGAAAAAGCTGGAACGGGCCGATCTGGATAGTATCCGGATAACTGATGATCCGGAGAAGACGGAAGAGATAAAGCGCGTTGTTCGGCTGCTTGATTCTCAGATTCAGGAAACGGTTGAAGAGCAGGAGCGGGAGACTGAAAAAGTAAAGCGTGGCGATGAACTTCCTCCGGGAGTGCTGAAAAAGGTGGTTGTTCTGGTCGCTTCGAAAAAGCGTCTGTCCGTAGGAGATAAGATGGCCGGTCGACACGGGAACAAGGGTGTTATCGCCCGGATCCTGCCGGAAGAGGATATGCCGTATCTGCCGGACGGAACCCCGGTGGAGATAGTCCTGAATCCTTTAGGTGTGCCTTCGCGGATGAACGTCGGCCAGATTCTGGAGACCCATCTGGGCTGGGCGGCAAAGGTGCTGGGATTTCAGGCGGCCAGTCCGGTTTTCGACGGCGCGACCGAAGCTGAGATCCGTCAGGAGCTCAAAAAGGCCGGGCTTCCGGAAGATGGAAAAGTTGTTTTGCGCGATGGTTTTACCGGAGACAATTTCCATCAGAAGGTGGCCGTGGGCTATATTTATATCGTAAAACTTGCTCACCTTGTAGACGATAAGATTCATGCCCGTTCCATCGGGCCTTATTCACTGGTAACTCAGCAGCCTCTGGGGGGTAAAGCCCAGTTCGGCGGTCAGAGGTTCGGTGAAATGGAAGTATGGGCTCTCGAGGCGTATGGAGCGGCCTACACGCTTCAGGAACTGTTAACGGTCAAGAGCGATGATGTTATCGGCCGGACGCGGATCTATGAATCAATCGTTAAGGGAGAAAACGCGCTCAATCCGAGCACTCCGGAGTCATTCAACGTTCTGGTCAAGGAACTGCAGAGTTTGGCCTTGGATGTGCGTACGGAAATGAAACATAAAGATAAAGAGCCGAAAAAGTAAAAGGGGAAAATTTGTATGGTAACGGATCCTAATGCCTTTGATGCCATATCCATCCGGATTGCTTCTTCCGAAGTAATCCGGTCCTGGTCCCACGGAGAAGTAAAAAAGCCGGAGACCATCAACTACCGGACTCTCAAACCGGAAAAAGACGGTTTATTTTGTGAGAGGATTTTCGGGCCAACCAAGGACTGGGAGTGCAACTGCGGGAAGTACAAGCGGATCAAGCACAAGGGAATCGTGTGTGACCGTTGCGGTGTTGAAGTTACCTTATCTAAGGTGCGGCGGGACCGGATGGGGCATATTGAACTGGCTACGCCGGTCTCCCATGTCTGGTTTTTTAAAACCATGCCTTCACGCATGGGGGCCATTCTGGATATGACTCAACGGGAGCTGGAGAAGGTGCTTTATTACGAGGAATATATCGTAATTGATGCCGGAGACACCCCCTTGCGCAAGGGGGAGCTGCTCACTGAAGACCGGTATCAGGAATATCAGGGCCGGTTTGGGAACAAGTTCAAGGCTATGATGGGAGCGGATGCCATCGCCACCCTGCTCAAAGAAGTCGACCTGGATAAGCTGGCGAAAAAACTCCGCCGGCAACTGGCCGAGACCAAGGCTGAGGCCAGCGAAAAAAAGATTATTAAGACCCTGAAGATCGTAGATGCCATGCGTAAGTCGGATAACCGGCCGGAATGGATGATTCTCAGCGTGCTGCCGGTGATCCCTCCGGATCTGCGTCCGCTGGTTCCGTTGGATGGAGGCCGGTTTGCTACGAGCGATCTGAACGATCTTTACCGCCGCGTGATAAACCGTAATAACCGGCTGAAAAAGCTGTTGGAACTTAAGGCCCCGGATGTGATCATTCGTAATGAAAAGCGGATGCTCCAGGAGGCAGT
>JAGYOO010000060.1 GCA_018399295.1 Candidatus Omnitrophota bacterium
CAGGACTACTCCTGCGCTCCCTAAGGCGCACGGTTACCATATCCATGCTGATGTTCTTTCTCTTTTGCTTTACACTTAAAACCCTACACCTAAAACTATGAAGGGCAGGCATAGCCCCCTCAAAGCTTACCTGAAACTCTTATATTAAATTAACTAGACTAGATTTAGACTCTTGATCAGATTTAATTTGATTTGACACATCTAAACCTCAAGTATACTTTAAAAAACTTTTATGCTAAAATAACCTCAGTTAATTTTCTTTCAAGGCGAAAGGATTTGCATGCGGAAAAACATTTTAAGATTGTTTTTATTTCCACTCGCCGTACTGTCAGTCACGATATTGTTCCTGCCTTCAAACGCTTACGCTTATATTGATCCCGGCGCTGGAAGCACACTGTTTCAGCTTATCATCGGCGCTGTTTTAGGAGCGGGGTGGGGGCTGAGAGTGCTGATCCAAAAGCTTCTTCAAAAAAAGAATGACCGAAAAAAAGATAAATAAGCCTCATCCCGGTTCGTTCCGAGACCCGGCCGGCCGGGTTTTTATTGACGCAAACGGAAAGCTTTCCCGCGTTATTTATGAAACCGGTAAAGATGACTATGAGTTCCTGATGCGCAGCGGACTTTACTCCCGCCTGGTGGAAGAGGGGCTGTTGATCCCGCATCAGGAAGCCCGGGAGCGGCCAGAGTCGGCGCATAAGATCATCTTTCCCTCTGAAGTCGATTTTATTTCGTATCCCTCCGAGTGGTGCTTCAGCCAACTCAAAGACGCGGCACTGATTCAGCTGAAGATACTCGAGCTGGCCCTGCAGTACAAGATGATCCTTAAGGACGGAAGCGCTTATAATATGCAGTTTTATAAGGGGCACCCCGTGCTTATCGATACATTATCTTTTACCGCTTACACCGGGCCGATCTGGAATGGCTATCTTCAGTTTTGCCGTCATTTTCTCGCGCCCTTATGCCTGATGAGCCTTATCGACCCCAGGCTTGGATTGCTGCATCATGTCTTTCCCGACGGCATCCCGCTGGACCTTGCCCGAAATCAGCTTTCGTTCAGAGGGTTGCTCCACCCCGGAATCGCGACCCATATTGTCCTGCACTCGTTATTTAAACGACAGAATGGCTGCTTTAATAAACAGCACCGGAAGAAACCGGATAATCTGTTCGCGATCATTGATGATCTAAAACGGACCCTAACCGGACTGAACCTGTTGTTGAAAGAAAGCGACTGGTCAGATTACGAAGCAACGGAAACAGAGTACCGGAACGCAAAGTCCGGGATAATCAGGGAGATTCTTGCGATGGCAAAGCCGACGGGTGTCTGGGATCTGGGAGCTAACATCGGAAGCATGTCCAGGATTGTTGGAGACGTGCCGGTACTGGCAATTGACAGTGATCACAGCTGCGTGGAGAAAAACTATCGGTTAACCCGGGAGAATAAGGAAAAAAATATCCTGCCGCTGGTGATCGATCTATTCGCTCTAAATGAGGGTGGCGGCTGGCAGGGGAACGAACGCTTATCTCTTTTTGCCAGAGGTCCGGTGGATACTGTACTGGCCCTGGCGCTTATTCACCATCTTGTGTTTATGAATAATCTTCCGCTGGAGATGATTCGGGATTTTTTTGCCGGGGTCTGCGAAAAGCTGGTAATCGAATTCGTCCCGCCCGACGACCCGTTGGCCGAGAAAATGTCGGCTGGACGAACCGTCATCCTAAACAGCTATAATGAACGGAATTTTGAAAAGATATTCAGCAATAGATTCAGGTTGATTCTAAAACGGAAGATACCGCGTTCAAATAGAGCGGTCTACTTTTTTCAGAAGATTTAAACTTCCTGCCTACAGTAAAAGACAGATCTTCGTTGCCGGGAATAACATTCAACGGACAGCACTGGCAATCGCCCCCTCTCTGAAGCTACCATACCCCATTGATTTCGCCTGTTTAACCTCGATTCCTGAGAAAATAATCAGCAATTAGGGGAAACAGGGCCCCTGCAAAATTAATAATATAGGGTAGATTAGAGTCATAGATTAAATCTGAGGGGTTTTATGCAATGTGTGAGTAGAAATAGTATTAGAGTCCGTCTCCTTATTTGCGCCGATTCAGTTGCGGAAGCAGAGAGAATTGTCGATGAACTTCGCCGCAGAAATGTTGAGACCGAGTTCAGACGGTTAGAACAGCTGGACCAGCCGAGGGACAGCCTGCTGGAGACGGATTGGGACATTGTAATCTCTACCTGTTACGCTGCCGATGGTTTTAGCGGGCTTGAAGTGCTGAAGTTTATAAAAAAAAACAGTCTGGAAATCCCGGTAATAATGTTCTGCTCCGACACCTCAGGACAACACGCGTTAACGCATCTGGAAGCAGGCGCCGCGGATTATATCTGCAAGTATCGTTATGCCCGTCTGGCTCTGTCGGTTAAAAGAGAATTGCGCAAGATCAACGAATCCTGTCAGCGACAGGATGATCAGCAAAAACTGCGCGAGAGTGAAGATAAATTTCGCCAGCTGGCCGACAGTATCGCGGATATTTTCTACGCCCTTGACCGTAACCTTTGCGTCACCTACTGGAACCACACCTGTGAAGAACTTACCGGACTTCCTCAAAAGGCAGTGATCGGTAAAAACATTAATGATATTTTCCCCGGTTTCAGAAACAGTATGGTGGAAAAGGCATATCAGCGCACGCTCACTGAAGGCCGTTCCTTTACCTTTGAACACGACTTTCCCTATAAGGGGGCTAACTATATCATCGAGATGCACATATTTCCCTATACAGAAGGATTGTCAGTGTACGCGCGGGATATAACCCGGAAAAAGGAAATTGAGAACGAGCTTCGCCGCCGAAATGAGTTGTTCCGGGCTATTATTGATAACGTGCCGGTGATGATCTTGTTTTACGGCAAAGAAGGCCGGGTCGAGTTCATGAATAAGGCCCTGGAGGCATTTCTGGGCTGGACGACAGAAGAGGCTAAAAACATGGATTTTATGTCCGCTGTCTACCCTGACCCCCACTATCGTGAATATGTATGGGGCTATGTGAAGAACGCTACCCAGGAATGGCAGGAATTTTACCAGACTACTAAAAGCGGAGAGAGGAAAGAAAGCGCCTGGTCTGATGTCCGGCTTTCAGATGGAAGTTTTATCGGTATTGGAATTGATCTGACTGAGAAGAAACGGATCGAACATGAACTCCAGGAGTCACGACGCCTCTCAGACATCGGAAAGCTGTCCGCTACCGTGGCCCATGAGCTGCGCAATCCCTTAGGCGTCATAAAGACCGCGGCATTCAACCTGCGAAGAAAGGCGGTTGACCATCATCTGGACAAGTATGTAAACCACATCGACAAGAAAATCGGCGAGAGCGATCAGATCATCAATAATCTGCTTGCCTATACCCGCATAAAACTGCCGCACTTCAAGCCCGTAGACATCGTCGCTATTATCAGGGAGAGCCTTGACTCCTCGGAACAGACGTTTCATGCATCGGATATTCAGATCGAACACGACCTGGAGAGACTGGAAGGCGTCCGGATCGAGGCAGACCCTTTTCAGTTAAGCGAGGTCTTTATCAATATTATCAACAACGCCTTTCAGTCGTTTGATCATCACTCCGGCCGAATTACAGCGCGCGGGTGGAAAGAGGACCATACGGCGCGGATCGAGATCGAAGATACGGGTAAGGGAATCGCGCCGGAGGACATTGACAAGGTCTTCGAACCTTTCTTTACCCGTAAGTCAAAAGGCACCGGACTGGGGATAACTATCTCCCGCGAGCTTGTCCGGCTTCACGGCGGCGATATCGATATTCAGAGTCAACCCTAACACGGGACCACGGTTAAAATTTATCTGCCCTTAGAGCATCCGGTCAAAATCGGGGGATCGGATGACGGTCACCCACACGAGTTGCTTAACGTTTGAATCCGCTCCGCGGCAAAGAGTTTCCTACTTGATTTCAGATTGAAACTGCCGTACAATCAATTTCTATGAAAAAAAACTCGTGGCAGATAGTTTTAGGGATTATTCTGATCTTTATTTCCGCGACAGCTTATTATATTCATTTTCTGATCTTCCGTGATCTTCACCATATACTCATCTATCTCGTCGGAGACATTGCCTTTGTCTTCCTGGAAGTGCTGCTGGTAACCCTGGTACTGCACAATCTTCTGGAGATCAGAGAGTGCCGGACACGCCTGGAAAAACTTAATATGGTCATCGGGGCCTTCTTCAGCGAGGTCGGCACCCGGCTGATTATTCTTTTCCAGGAACTCGATCAGCCTAACGGTCTTAAAACCGAGCTTAATTTCAACGACCAATGGAACCGGCTTGATTTTAATCGGGTCCGGAACAGGATTGTTTCTTACCAAATTTCTCCGGACACCCGCAAGGGAGATCTGGAGGGACTGCGAAGCTTTTTAATCCAAAAGCGTGAATTTCTCCTCCGACTGCTGGAAAACCCCAACCTGCTTGAGCACGAGCTATTCACTGATCTGCTCTGGGCTGTTTTTCATCTTACGGAAGAGTTAGAGTCACGAACCCATCTTGATCATCTTTCCCGGGAGGATCACGAACACCTGGCTAATGATATCAAGCGGGCCTACGGACATCTGCTGCGGGAATGGATTAATTACATCGAGCACCTGAAGAATAATTATCCATTTTTATTTTCCCTGTCCAGCCGCACCAATCCGTTTAATCCTGATGCCAGGGTTGAGATCGGAGAGAGAGGATGAAGAGTTTTTTTCGGGACTGGTTATCGATCATCGAGAATCCCGGCCGTTTTTTTGAACAGATACAACCAAAAAGAACGGCAGTTCTGAAAGCTGTCCGGTTTATGGTCTGGCTGGTAGTTTTTTCCAGCCTGTTCAAGATCCTGTTTCTGATTTCGCTGAACAATATGTTCATCACCCGAACCGGTGGCCCGCTGCCGGAGATCGGTTTCGGCTCATTTATCGAAGGACTGCTCCGGGCGCTGTTAATGACTTTAGGCAGCGCAGTTATCTCAACCGGCGTTCTGTCCGGGATCGGGCGGCTGCTTCAGGTCAAACTGGACCTCAGGCAGCTGTTTTGCATCACCGGTTACGCCAAGACACCATACCTGTTCAGCGCCATTCCCATGGGACTGATCGCGATTCTTCTGCCGCTGTGGAACCTGGTTCTTATTTATTATGGGGTAAAAACAATCAGCACCGCACCGTTAACACGGATAAATCTCCTGTTCGGCATCTATATTGCCCTCGTAATCATCGTCCTGGTCCTTATATTCGTCCTGCCTGGACTGCTGCTGCAAAATATTTCTCCTTAATTTTTAATCCGGGATATTTTTTCTTAACTCCTTCAGTAAACGGACAAAGTCTTCCAGCTGATAATTCGCGTTAAGTCCGCTGGGATTAGGCAAGACCCAGATTTGACTGCGGTTGATCATTTTTTTCTGGTCCCCTGGCTGTACTTTTTTTTCTTCGAACGTTTTCCCATACACCCCCAGCCCGAGCACGGTCAGAATTCGGGGCTGATATTGCCGAACCTTTTCGACCAGGGTCTGTTTTCCGGCCCGCAGTTCATCTCCAGACAGGCTGTCAGCCCGGGCGGTAGCCCGGTTAACAAAGTTAGTAATCCCCAGATTGAAGTCCAGAAGCCACCGTTCCTGTGAGGGCGACAGCAATTCCGGAGTGAGGCCGGCTTTAAACAGGGCCTTCCAGAACCGGTTTCCGGGCCGGGCAAAGTGATGACCAACCGCGCCGGAATACAAGCCGGGATTGATTCCGCAGAACAAGACCATTAATCCCGGACGGATGATATCCGCTACCTGACGGTTTTCGGCCCGAAGAAGATCCTCCCGGGTCGGACGTCCTGTCTTTTTCATCGATTGTCGTTAAACTCCGGCGGCTGCCTGTTTACCGATCTTCCAGGCCTGCCCGATTTCCCGGCCCAAACCGAGATAGCTGTTATTGCTCATGGAAAGAATAAACGGCTCCATCTTTTTGAGATCAGGAACATCCTCATCCAGCAGGTAACGTTCATCACTGTACGCGGCCTCGATCTCTCCAATAAACATCTCGTGTTCACCTAACTCGATTGTCCGAACCAGCCTGCATTCGAGATTATACGGACATTCTTTGATCATCGGGGCCTTCCCCAGATCACCATAAAACACCTCGAACAACGAGGACTTATCATGGTCCCGGCCGGAGAACATCCCACAGTAATCGCACTCCGCGACCATCATTTCGGATGGGACATTGATACTGAAGCTTTCGCTTTCCCGGATGCCCTGGTTAGTATAGTGTCCTTTTCCCAGAGACACCATCATCAGGGGAGGAGAATCATTAACCCGGCTCATCCAGGAAACGGCAAGAAAATTGGCCTTTCCCTTGATATTCGCCCCAACTATCGTGCAAGGCATCGGATAACATACTTTTTCAATACTAATCTCTTTCTTGACCATGGTCAACCTCCTCGAAAATTATTATTGTTTCTACAAAAGTTTAAGTCTTTACTTTTACGCTCCTCCGGATTTATAATAACCAGCAATATAAATAGCAAATATTCAGCCATCTCTAAAAATGAACACACTTCCCGTAATTATAGTATTCGGTCTGCTGATGAGCGCCATCGCGCTCACTGGAAGCCTTACTGTCCTTTTAAAGGAAAGCACCCTTAAAAAACTTATTCTGCCAATGGTGGCGTTCTCCTCCGGATCGCTGATCGGCGGAGCCCTGTTCCACATGCTGCCGGCGGCGATCGAGCACATGGGCAATACTGTCGTGCTGTTTGTCTGGGTAGCGTTCGGGTTCCTAATGTTCATGATCCTTGAACATGTTTTACACTGGCATCACTGCCACCGCGCCACCTCTGAGCACAAAAAACCATTAGGCTATCTTATCCTGATCGCTGACGGAGTGCATAATTTTCTCGGCGGCCTGGCCATCGGGGCCCTGTTTATTGTCGACTTTAAGCTCGGTCTGTCCGCCTGGCTGGCCGCGGCCGCGCATGAAGTGCCGCAGGAACTGGGAGACTTCGGCATCCTCCTGCACAGCGGCTGGAAGAAAAGCTCAGCCCTGATCTTTAATCTTCTTTCCGGCCTCACCTTTCTCGTCGGTGGTCTTGTCGCCTATTTTCTGTCTTTTACCATTGAGATCTCGTTTCTGGTGCCCTTTGCCGCGGGCAATTTCCTGTACATCGGCGCGGCCGATCTTGTCCCGGAATTCAAGGCTCCAGCCGATCGAAAGAAAAGCTATCTTTATATCCTCTGCTGGACCCTCGGTCTCGGACTCCTGCTTGCCATCCGCTTGTTAAACGGTCAGGGCCACGCCCACTAACCTGCTAAATCATTATTTTCCTTAGATTCCTTTTCAAAAATATTTACGGACATAAACCTTCTCCAACTTACGAAGTTGGATTTTTTGTTGAACTTCAGGGGAGCACAGGGAGGCTGTGACCGCCCCCCTGTAAACTTGATGCCCCCCGGCCCTACTTTCTTTAACGTAAAGAAAGTAGGCAAAGAAAACAGCGCACGGGATGCTCGGAGCGAACGTTTCAGTTATTTCCTGTAAGACCCCCAACCCCTAAAAGGGGATTCAGGTGAGCACTTCACGGAAAAACAGAAACG
>JAGYOO010000061.1 GCA_018399295.1 Candidatus Omnitrophota bacterium
AAATATTTATGGGCTTGCTTTCATTTTTTATGTTAACTACCCAGTTGTTGCAGAAAAGAATCTTTCTCGTGAGGAATTTCTGGAAGAATTTGTAAATTTGGCGATGAATCTTAATGGAATAGAAGGATTCAATAATATGGAGGTGGTACAACTAAATAATGTGTTTGAGGATTTATTTGTGGAAACCCAGCCTTTGGGATGGGAGTATAAAGTTTCTTTTGACATTGCATTACTAAAAAGGCAATAAATGAATAAAGAACTTGAGGATCTATTGTTTGATTTGCGGCAGATGCTTACTTTGGAAGAGCATTTGATAGAGAAGGGGCTGCATAAGAGTGAGGAGATGTATAATCAGGAGTTTGATGCTCTGTTCAAGAAGAGACTGTCAGTTAGGAAGCAGCCGGTGGAAAGTAAGGAACGCTCCTGGATCTTTAAAAAATGTCTGAGAGATATGGGTAATGTAAGAGACGGGGTCAGCGAAAAGCAGATAGAAGAGGAGACCCGGAGGCATAAAAGGGAATTGAACCGAAGGATAAGATATTGTAAACAGTTGCTTAAGGAGCAGAAGGAAGCAAGGATTCAGGCGAGGATCTACTTTACTCTTTCAGCACTGGAAGATGTAAGGTCAAATTCTATTTATTCAAAGGATGATGACTGCCGGGAAAAAGTAAAATATTACGCAGTTAAAAGTGTGAAAAAAGACCCTGATTTCGGTCCAGCCTGGGCGATGCTTGCCGATCTTTATTCTTACTTTTCTGTTCTTGGATTTGATCCTACAGAAAAAAAGGGAAACATTAAGGTAGTATTAGGAGATCTTAAATTCGCGTCTGATGATGTCAGCGAGGAAATTAAGCCAATAAAGTTTGAGGGAGAAATGGATTCTTTCCAAATGGAAAAAATAAGACTCGTAGAGAAGGGGATTTATTGTATTAAAAAGGCCAGGAGAATCAATCCCAAGCACGAGTACTATAAGAGCGTGGAAAAAGGACTTTATCACCAGAGGAAAGAAGAGTATAAACCGCCGGATCAGCCGCGGAGTGTGTTTTTAGCCGGATTACTTTGTCTGTGCCTGGTCTTCAGTATGCTGGGCAAGGCACTGGCTGAACCAATGACTTTGGTAGAGGCAAAAGGGTATTTTCAGGAGAGCGGGGAAGCTGATATTGGAGGTTTCTGGCAGAAGGCCGGGTTGACTTTGGAGAGCCTTGTTGTTGATGATGAGCTGGTGTTCAGGCTGAGTGAAGACGAGCTTAAGCTGCCTTTGCCGGAGGTAGAGGAACATTCTCTGGGTGAGTATAAGGCCTTAGAAATAGGCAGCGGAAAACCGGTTAATGCCGGAGGCCGTCAGTTTTTGTTTTTTAAGAAGTCAGGCCCGGACTGGATGTTATTTGACCAGCTGAGCTTTAACGGGCAGAAGCATGGTTCGCCGGAGCTTAAGTATCTGGGCGATGGATTGTTTTATTTGAATATCCTGGAAGGTTCCGGTTCCGGGATTATTTTTTATTCGTACAACTTCTATAGGATTGATGACAAAAAGGTTTATTTCTTAGGCGATTGCACGGCTTCCCATTATATAAGTACGGGTTGGGTAGAATATACAAGGGAAGTTAGTTCTGAAGTCGAATATAAGGATAAAAGACTGCGGATAAGGTATCTGATAAAAAAGTATGATGAAGATATTTCTAAGGTTACTTTTGAGGCAAAAAAGACTCTCGCCTTTCGTCTGAAGGACGGGACCCTAATGTTTGACGCTGAGGCCTCGGATGGTTCTCTTGAAGAACTGGACATAAGTTTTCGGGCCAATGATGAATATTTTACTGAGGTCTTTGAGGCCGGAAAGAGTGAATAGATGAACCAGGGGCGAGAAAAGAAGACTTTTCTTTCTAAGACCAGGTTTTTCAGCGGAATCCGCTGTCCCAGGCTTCTCTGGGCAAAGTGTAACAGCCCGGAGCTGCTGCCTCCTTTGGATGCTGCTTCTAAGTTTCAGATGGAGGAAGGTAAGGCGGTGGGAAAGCTGGCGCAGAGGCTTTTCCCCGGGGGGATAGAGGTTGAGTCGGGTAAAGATCCGGAAAGGCATCACCGGGAGTCTGTTGAAGCGCTGCAGTCCGGTAGGCCTGTATTCGAGGCCGGGTTTGTCTTTGAGCAGCTTTATTCAGTAGCGGACATTATTGTGCCTTGCAGGGGGCAGTATGATCTGTACGAGGTAAAGTGTGTCTCTAATATCAGGGATGAGCACTTGATCGATGTCTCTTTCCAGAAGTATCTGTACGAGCGGGCCGGGATCCCGGTCAGAAAAGTCTTTCTGGTCTATCTGGATAACCAGTACGTGCGCAACGGCAGGCTGGAGCCGGAAAAGCTTTTTAAGCTTTTGGACGTAACCGAGGCTGCGGCAGGTTTGAGGGAGGTTGTGGAGGGGTGGATAAGGAAATTAGTCCCTATCATGCACCTGTCAGAGATGCCGGAGGTTGCAATAGGGGAGCATTGCCTGGGAGATCCTGCATGCCCCTTTAAACAGGGCTGCTGGAGCTTCCTGCCGGAAAGGGACAGTGTCTTTGTTTTTTCAAGAGGGCAGAAGAAGGCCCTGAGCCTGATTGAGCAGGGGATCTACCATGTCAGAGATGTGCCGGAGAATTTTCAACTGACGACAAACCAGTTTATCCAGAAACAATGTCATTGCAACTGTATTCCCTATATTGACAAAAGCTCGATAAGGAGTTTCCTGAAAAGGCTTGCAGAGCCGATATACTACCTCGATTTCGAGACCTTCAACCCCGCTATACCGGTCTATGACAACACTCGTCCATTTCAGCAGGTGCCGTTCCAGTATTCGCTTCAGATAATCGGTAGCGGCGAGAGGGTGCAGCGTGGCTTCATCGCCCAGGGCGATACTGACCCCAGAAGAGAGATCCTGGTCAGGCTTAAGAGGCTGCTGGGTCGGGAAGGTTCGATAGTGGCGTACAACGCGAGTTTTGAGAAAAGGACAGTGAGGCAGGCTCTGGAGGCGTATCCGGAATTTGAGGCTGACTTTTCCGGTTTTGAGGCGCGGGTAATCGACCTTTATGAACCGTTCAGGAAGTTTCATTACTACCATCCTGACCAGCAGGGAAGCGGCTCAATGAAGTATGTACTGCCGGCCCTTACCGGGCAGTCTTACCAGGGGATGGAGATAGCTAGCGGATCTCAGGCCAGCCGGGAATACTACCTTACCTGTCTCAATCCGGAGGTCGATGAAACTGAAAAAAAGCGGGTGCTGGCCGCGCTGGAGACCTACTGCCACCTGGATACGCGGGGAATGGTGGATATTGTAGAGGTTTTGAGAAAGCAGGTTGGGTAAAGAGCTTTTGTCTTAGCTGATAAACCCAACTCCAACTTGCGAAGTTGGAGTTGCGGTGAATAGGTTGGCAAGTTGCAAACTACTTTTTAGGGAGGATGATAGATTGGGGAAGAGCTATTTCAAAGAGATGAGAATAAGTATTCTTTCTATCCTTTTTTGTTTGATCTGCCTTCACAATCCTGCCTTAGCCGGAGAGGCATTAGACGAAGCTAATTCTGCATTTACCTATAAAGGTTTACCTGTCCATCCGTTTTTAGTAAAAGAATTTTTGAATTGGCTGTCTGATGATAGGCCTCCCATGATAACCACAGTCGATGTTTCGGCCGCGTTTAATACTAATAAATATCAGAATGATGAGGTGGAAAATCAGGATGACTGGTGGGGCGTCGAGTGGCAGGAAGATCTGGAGATAACAACCGCTTATTGTTCCTTTGGATATCAATGGCTGGGTAAGCTGGAAGATGGCACGCATGTGCTGGAGGTGGCTGACTGGGGAGGGGGATCCGGGGTGTTTATGGATCTGCTGTTTGTCACGTTCTCAGAAGGCGAAATCCTCTGGAAGGGAAAGAAGGAAAAGCAGCTGTTGATGTCGATAGTCGGCACTTATACCTTGGGTGACAGGTATGAGGGAGAGATAAAAGTCCTGCCCAACAAGGTAATCATCCCCGCTTCGTCTTCATATGTCGGAGGCGGGTCGATAGATGAAGAAGTAGAACTGAATTTTTGAGGAGGATAAGATCAATGCCTGAGTATTGTGGAATCTGTGGATGTGAGTTAAACAGGAATGGTAAATATGCTTCGCCTACTATAGAAGGAAGATCACACGCAACCAGTCATCATTATATAGCTTCACGTTTTAATAAATTAGTGCAATACTTCCCTTGGAAAGCAGAAAGGAAGTCAGAGGTTTTTTGTTATGAGTGTCACGAGGAGTTATTGCATAACCCTATTTTACTGCCTAAAGATATTGAGCTTTTTTCTAAAATCGTTAAAAAGAGAAAATTTGATGAGGGTAAGAAAGTAGAAAATATTGATAAGCATGCCAAGAGAATTGTCCTATTCCATGAAGTGATTGCTAAAGGTCTTCAAATGCTTGCTGTAGAAGAAAATATAGTAGATGGAGTGTGAAAAGAATGTTAAGAAAAAAGTACCAGTTTTATATCAGTCAGGGAGGGATTCTTTGCAGGGAGAGCAGAAACGAATTTGAGGTGTTAATGGAAGGTGAATGGGAATCTCCAGAAACAAGTGTGGGTAATATGATGCCGGTTTCAGCGGAAAAAGTTCATGCCTTAATCCTGAAAGCGCTCAAGGATTATTATCTCTCCGATCCTAAATACAGAGATGATATTTGGCAGGGGTGTTAAAAGTGACCAAGCGTAAAAGAGGTCTTGCCAAGGTAGTAAACAAAAACACCAAAATTATGATTATTGGTTCATTCCCAAGTGAAATTTCATTAAAAAGGAAAGAATATTACGCAAATCCCCGTAATCAGTTTTGGAAAATTGTTTCAGCTCTTTTAAAAGTTGACGTTCAAAATATTAGTTACGAAAAAAAACTAAAGCTGTTACTTAAGAATTGTATTGGACTATGGGATAGTATTGATTCCTGCAAGAGGCAAGGTTCCCAGGATATGACTATAACCTGTGAGCGATTGAATGATTTCGAAGTTCTTTTTGAGGAGTATCCGGGAATTAAAGTAGTTTTTTGTAACGGTAAGAAGGCCTACAAAAGCTTTTCAACGTTTTTCCGTTTAGGCGTAAAAGTTGTTTGCCTTCCCAGTAGCAGTTCTGCGCATGCAATTCCTTTTAAAGATAAGGTAAAGAAATGGAAAAAAATAAAAAAATTTTAAAATCGGAAAAAAGTAAGGAAAGAATTATTTCGCTTTTAGATTTAGGCTCTACTTTTGAAAACTTTTATAATCTCAGAGTGCTGAACTACAAAGGCCGGGTGAAAGAGTCCGGCGTTTTTTATAGTGAGGTAATTGCTGAAGAGCTTTTGCAAAGGGATATCGGCAAGTTGTTGGAGAATATAGAGAAGATTACTAGGACGAAAAGCTATTTTGTTCATGAAAAAAAAATTGCTGTCCGAAAAAAAAATCGTGTTGAGGGGGATTTTGCCAAAAAGCTGTTCAACGGAAAGAAAACGCTCGGAAACCTAGGCAAAGTGATTGAGTGCCAGGTGCCTTTGAAGGATACGTCAAAGAGTAAGGCTGGGAAGATCGATTTGATTTCCCGGAATAGTAAGGGGGATTTGTACCTGATCGAGCTTAAGTATGGTACCAATAAGGAGACTTTGCTGCGCGCGGTACTGGAGATTGTTACTTATTATCACAGGCTGAACCGGGCAAAGTTGATTGAGGATTTTTCAAGGAAGTTTAAGGAATTGTCCGGTAAGGTCAGAAAAGCGGTTTTGCTGGGGGAAGATACCCAGGCTTATAGAGAGGCAAAAAGTCTGTCGGAACGGCCTAATCTGAAAAGGCTGATCGATGAGCTGGGTGTGGAGATTTTTTCAGCGGAGCATTCGTATAAAAAGATATGAAGTTAATCATCCATCGCGGGGCTAACGAGATTGGTGGCAGCTGTGTGGAGATCACAACGAAAAATACCCGAGTTCTTGTTGATTTCGGTCTTCCGCTTCAATTTAATAAAGAGAAGTTCGACTCGCAAACCTTGCAGGGAGAGCCGATAAAAGCGCTCCGGGAGGCAGGCATCCTGCCAAAGATAGATGGCCTTTACCAGGACCAGCCTCAGAGTATAAACGCAATCCTGGTTTCTCATTCCCACCTAGACCATTACGGATTGCTGAATTACGTCAATCAAGATATCCCGGTCTATTTAAGCAAAGGGGCCAAGGCGCTGATCGAGATATCAAATATCTTCCTCCCTCAGAAAACAGGCGTGATTAACGATAGGGTTATGGCGCCCAAAAAACCGGTAATAATCAATGATTTAACTGTAACTCCTTTTGCGGTCGATC
Organism: Candidatus Omnitrophota bacterium; assembly: GCA_018399295.1. Lineage (GTDB taxonomy): Bacteria > Omnitrophota > Gorgyraeia > B26-G9 > B26-G9 > M55B170. Next base: position 6,308 of record JAGYOO010000061.1, read on the forward strand.
ATTCAGCTTTCGATGCTTTGGCTTTTCTGATTGAAGCCGAGGGAAAAAGGGTTTTTTACTCGGGAGACTTCCGCGGACATGGCAGGAAGAGCTGGTTGTTTAGCCAGATGGTAGAAAGGCCGTTAAAAGATATCAATTGCCTGCTTCTAGAGGGAACAACAGTCGGCAGAAACCAACAGGATTTTAAAGACGAACAGTCGGCGGAGCGTAGAATAACGGAGATCCTTAAGGAACAGAAGAATATAACATTCCTGTTCGCTTCTTCTCAAAACATCGACAGGATAGTTTCCGCATATAAGGCCTGTCTTCGTACAGGCTCTCTTTTTGTGATTGATATCTATACTGCTTTGATTTTAAGTAAACTTTCTAAAATATCGAAGAATCTGCCCCAGTATGACTGGAAAAATGTAAGGGTAAAGTTCTATCACCATCATGTGAAACGCCTGAAAGAGGCAAACCTGGGCAACCTGCTGTTTGTGTACGACAAGAGGAAGATCGATAAGTTTGAGATCAGCCGAAAAAAACGCAAAATCCTTATGCTTAGCCGTGATAACTCGATTTTCCCTGCATTAGTCAAAAGCATCGGCGATGTCAGCGGAGGTAAGGTTATTTATTCAATGTGGGAGGGATATCTGACTGATAAGTTCAGGTGGTTTTGCGAGGAAACGGGGCTTGAACTCGAAACTGTCCATGCCGGCGGTCACGCGGGTCTGGATGATTTAAAGACCTTTGCCGCGGCCCTAAACACTGAAACGTTGGTCCCAATCCATACGTTTAATAAACAAAGATTTAAGGAATTATTTAACAACGTAAAAGTTCTGGACGACAAAGAATGCTTAGAGATATAATAAGACTCGCAGGTGGGGCGAAGGACTAATTGAGGCCGTGGTCATTATAGAGGAAAGAAGATTGGCTGCCGCAAACCCACGTCTTAGAACCTTGAGGAGAACTTTATTGACAGTAGAGAAGGAAAGTAGTAATTTAAAATTAGTGATCAAGGCAACCATGGGATAAAAATGGTTGCCTTTTTTGATGTATAGCTTGGCGTAGGGAGGAAGAAATATTGTGTATTCTGAAAAGCGGGAAATAAAGAGGTTTATAGTGAAAGTCTTTTGCGTGCTATTCATTGCCCTTCTTGCTTCTGATATTGCTTGGAGTAAAGGATTTCAAGATTGGAGCGAGGAAAGCAAGAGCTATGTAAAAGACGGAAATTATTCCTCTTTTATTGAAATCTTAGAAAGTGAGAGAAGTTCAG